>JAHEZC010000317.1:2067-4322 GCA_023251275.1 Parafilimonas sp.
TTACGGCTTTTCAGCTATGAAATAACGTTACTGGTTAAAAATTTTGAATTTATGTATTTCCTTGCCTACATACAGATTGAGAATATACATTCCTTTGGGTAATGAACTGCTTAGAGGAATTGAAATTGCATTTTCACCTGCAACCAAAACCTGCTCTTTAGTTGTTACTATTCTTTTGCCCTGCAGATCATACACTGATGCCTGTAGTTTTTGAGCAGCAGGCGAACTTACTTGTATCTGAATTGTATTTCTGAATGGATTGATCACTTTCACATTTATAACGGCAGGTGTAAATTCTGTGAATGTAATAATATTGGAATAGGAAGATGTGCCATCCAGGTTAACCTGCTTCAGGCGATAAAATATCTTGTCGCCTGCTCCCATTCCATTATTATCAATATACGAATAAGCGTGATTTAGTTGTGAATTGGTCGCTACGACTGTGCCTATGGATGAAAATTGGAGATTGCCAACGGCTTTTTCTATTTCGTATTGCTTCATATCCAGTTCTTGCGCTACTGTCCAGGTTAAAAGTATATCCTTATTTTTCTTCTGCGCATTAAATGAAAGAAGATGTACAGGTAATAAAGAGCAGGTTTGGTTTGTGCTGATAAATGGATGAATGTATAGAGCAAGGTCAATTCCCCATGAATCTAAAAAGCTGCTCCATGTATCGTCTGACCATTGTTCCCAAGCTCCGCCTGGGCCAACTCCTATTGTATCAGTATAAACCGCCAGGCTATCTTTAGGTGTGTCAGTCCAATCAAGGTTTGACATATCTGCAGAAACAAAAAACTTTTTTGATGCCGGAAGTGAAATTGCAGGATTAAAGACGACTTCGGTATAGAGCCCGTTCGTTACATCATCAATAATCGTACCCATGGTAACATTGGCTGTGCCTAATAAAGCGCCTGGTGAACCGGATGTTCCATCATAAACATTAATAGGTACGATTTTGGAAGGATCTGCAGAATTCGCTACGCCAAACCCGATCCATGCGGATGTTAAGTAAGTATTCGCTGTAGCAGAAGCATCAAAGTATTGTGCTTTTTGCTTATCTAAGTAGCCATTTGTACCACTTACAAATCCGCCCCCATTCGCTTCAGCTACAAGATATATTGCAATATCCCAATCAGCCGGGACCGGGTAATTCAGCGTATCGCAACCTGCTGCATTTGTCGTATTTTCGGCAGTTTGCAGCTTATTGAATTTTGTCTTAAATATTTCCTTTGAAATATTTCTCTTTTGAGCATTTACAGTAAGCATTAAAATGCTTATTGACAACAACAGGTAAATTTTTTTCATGTAGCAAATTTTTAAATGTTTTGATACTCCAAATTTAGAAATTTCATCATTACATTTCAAAATAAATTATTAGTGGTAATTACAGTAACAATCCGCCTTGTATAATTCCGCCGGCTATTACATCATCGCCTTCATAAAATACTGCACTTTGGCCTGGGGCAATGCTCTTGACATTTTCATAGAAACGAACATTTATACCTCCTGCCTTATTGTATAACTGGCTTAATGCGCCTTTATCCTTATAACGAATTTTTGCTATCGCTTCCATTCCATCGGGAATGTCTTCATACTTTATCCAATTTATTTTATCCACCAGCATATCGTTTTGTTCAAGATCAGTTTCATCTCCTAAAACAACGGTATTTGTATCTGGTTCAATAGCTGTAACATATACCGGCTTGCCGAAAGCAATTTCCAGCCCTTTGCGCTGGCCGATAGTGTAAAAAGGATAGCCTTTATGCTGTCCCAGTTTTTTACCATATTTATCTGTAAACCATCCCCCCGCAACTTTTTCTTCGAGTCCCCCTACATTTCGCTTCAGGAAACCGCGATAATCATTATCAGGCACAAAACAAATTTCATAGCTCTCACTTTTTTTTGCAAGCTCCGGGTAGCCGTAATCAATCGCCATTTGCTTTATTGCAGTTTTACGATAGTTACCCAAAGGCATCATTGTTCTGCTCAGCAATTCCTGGTCAAGGCCCCACAAAACATAACTCTGATCTTTTGTTTCATCAATGCCTTTACTTATTACATACCTGTCATTTTCGTGCTGGTAAATATTTGCATAATGACCGGTGGCGATATAATCACAACCCAATGCATTTGCTCTTTTCAATAATGCTCTCCATTTTATATGTGTATTACACATTACACATGGATTGGGCGTGCGGCCTGCAAGGTATTCTTCCACAAAAGTTTCAATGACAAAATCGCCAAATTCTTCACGT
>JAHEZC010000318.1 GCA_023251275.1 Parafilimonas sp.
CAATGAAAATTCAGGATTGCTGACTTCTTTTGAAAAAATAGAGGAATCAAAAACTATTTTTATGCTTGAAACAGAAGTGAAGTGTTTTAAAAGCAACGTTTTCTTGCAGACACTAATTAATCCGCAGCCTTCAAAGGACAATTCAGTATAACCATGATGCAGCAAAAATTGATACCTTGCTTCATGCACGAGTGCCAGGAAAACATCATTGCCTGCATGCCCTCCGTAATTCAAATCCGTAATTCGTATTTTTATGTTGGTGGAGAATGAAAAAAAATCAGGCATTTGGATTTCTATTCTTTCCATTTTCAAAATATATTGATCTGTGATGATGATACTCCTGTCAGTGTTTGAAATTTACTTTTAAAAAATCAACCAGTTTATCCACAGCTTTTCTTCTATGACTGTATTTATTCTTTTCACTCAGGCTCATTTCCCCAAAAGTCTTTTTACTGCCATCTGGTACAAAAACCGGGTCATAGCCAAAACCCTGCGTGCCTCTTGGTTCATCAATAATTTTTCCATTACTGATGCCGTCAAAAAAATATTCTTTGCTTTTCCAAATTAATGAGATAACTGTTCTGAACTTTGCCCTCCTGTTTTCTTTTTCTTTTAAATTGCGAAGCAGTTTATCAATATTCGCCTGGAAATTTTTCACGTCTCCGGCATACCTGGCGCTTTTTACACCGGGCTCACCATTTAAAGCTTCCGCAAACAATCCTGTGTCTTCACTGAAACAATTTTGGTTGCTAAGCCGGTAAATGGTTCTGGATTTTTCAGATGCATTTTCTTCAAGGGTATCATGAGGTTCAGGAATATCTATATCAATTCCAGCTTCTTTTAAAGTAAGTATATTGAAATGATTTCTAACTCTGCTTCTTATCTCATCAACTTTATAATGGTTGTTTGTTGCGAAAATAATTGTGACCCTTTTCATCCGTTAATTTTTATTTTTTTTAGCCAGATGGAACCTTTGATGAAAAAAAATTTTCATTACCCTGTGTGATAAAATGAAAATTTTTATCATATCGGTTTCATATATCAAAAACCTTTTTCAGACTAACCCATAGTTTACTTTTTTCAACCTTTGATTCTCTGCTATCTCCAATCATATCAGCCATGGATGGCCCTATTAAAAATGTGCAGTCATTATATTGCTGCACCTGGAAATATGGCATAGCGAAAGGTAATTTTATCTGCTGGGATGTGAGACCAAAAAGAAACACATAGCGGGGTTTCAAAGTTTCTTTCAATTGAGTAAAAGTAAATTTATTCCTGTGATAATTTATGATTGCCACATCACCCAAATTCAATTTGCAGGCGGCAAGAACATTGCCAAGCAAATTCAATGAATCATCATTGATAAAAACAGCATCATCGTGGTTTACCAGTATAGTGATATTCTTTCTGTTATCTCCCATATACCATTTTTTTTGTTCCGCCTGTGGAATTTCTTCTGCTTCAGCCGTCGCTTTTTTTGTAACTTGCTCTTGAATTTGTGATGGTTTCCCCGCATCATCATCAGTAATTACCAGGGTGTTTTTGTATAAGGCGGCAATCACAAAATCAGGCAGTTGATTTTTCATCAGATTTATGAGGTTATTAATAAAATACAGTTTATAATTTTATTTTCTTTGCAGCAACAAATGTAATTGTTATGACAGAAGCATTGGATATTGTTATCACAAAAGCTGAAACGAGCAAGCTGAATGTGATGGATTTTGACCATCTTCCTTTTGGCAGGTATTTTACCGATCACATGCTGGAAGCGGACTATGAAAATGGCGAATGGAAAAACGTGGAAATTAAACCTTACCAGCCATTGCTGATGGAGCCTTCTCTTTCTGCTTTGCATTATGGACAAGCTATTTTCGAGGGCATTAAAGCTTATAAAGACATATTCGGAAATGCATTGATTTTTCGACCTTATGATAATTTCAAACGTTTTAATATTTCTGCGGCGCGTATGAGCATGCCCTCCATACCTGAAGAAATTTTTATTGAAGGGATGCGGCAGTTGACAGAACTGGACAAAAATTGGATACCCGCCAAAAAAGATCACTCACTCTATATTCGGCCACTGATGTTTGCCACCGATACCGAATTGGGCGTAAAGGCTTCCGCTACTTATAAATTCCTTATTATGCTCAGTCCTGCAGGGCCATACCATGATGGTCCCATGAAAATTGTCGTAGAGGAGAAATACACCCGCGCAGCCCCCGGTGGTGTTGGCTTTGCAAAAAATGCCGGTAACTATGGTGCAAGTCTTCTTGCTGCCACCATTGCTCATAAAAACGGTTACGACCAGGTACTTTGGACAGATTCATCGGAACATAAGTGGCTCCAGGAAGTAGGTATGATGAATGTATTTTTTATCATCAATAATGTTGCTGTTACACCGTCATTGAATGAGGGAACTATACTTGCCGGAGTTACAAGAGACAGCGCAATTATTCTCCTTGAAGAAATGGGTTATAAAGTGGAAGAAAGGAATATAAACATAGACGAAGTAACCGGGGCTTATAAAAAAGGAACCCTGCAGGAAGTTTTTGGAACCGGCACTGCAGCAACTATTGCCCTGATTAAAGAATTAAAGTATAAAGATTTTATTATGCAGTTTGATATACTCTCTTGGATAGCCGCACCGGAATTGAAGCGCAAACTTACAGATATAAAAGAAGGTCGGGCTAAGGACAAATACGGATGGTTGTTTAAAATTTGAGAAACTTAAATACCCGTTTCATCCGCAAATGTTTATCATTAAAACATTCGGTGTTTTTAACTGCAATTGCACATTTTCTGATCGTTGATGATTAGAAATTAAAATTTTGGAATTTCCCCTCCATGCAATTACCTTTGCCGTCCCAAAAATTATTGGATTTAAATGCCTACAATACAACAGTTAGTTAGAAAAGGTCGTGAAATTATCAGGGCAAAGAGCAAATCAAGAGCATTGGATTCCTGTCCCCAACGCCGCGGCGTATGTACAAGGGTTTACACTACAACCCCAAAGAAGCCAAACTCCGCCTTGCGTAAAGTTGCCAAAGTACGGTTGACAAATAAAGTAGAAGTGATTGCTTACATCCCCGGTGAAGGACATAATCTCCAGGAACATTCAATTGTACTCATACGTGGTGGCCGTGTGAAAGATCTGCCCGGTGTACGGTATCACATAGTAAGAGGCAGCCTCGATACTGCGGGAGTAAAGGATCGCAAAAAAAGCCGCTCTAAGTATGGAACCAAAAAAGAAAAAGCAAAGAAAAAATAATTCACTAAAGTAATTACCTGAAATATGCGTAAATCGCAGGCAAAAAAATTACCACTCGCACCTGATGCCCGTTTCAATGATAAAATGGTCACCCGTTTTATCAACTGCCTGATGTGGCAAGGGAAAAAAAGTACGGCCATTAATATTTTTTATGATTCCGTGGATAAAGTGAGCAAGATGACTGGCGAAAATGGTTATGAGATCTGGAAAAAAGCACTTTCTAATGTAACCCCTGCAGTAGAAGTCCGGAGCCGCAGAATTGGTGGCGCTACGTTTCAGATACCTACGGAAGTGCGTGCTGACAGAAAAATTTCTTTAAGCATGAAATGGCTGATCCGCTATAGCCGTGACCGGAATGGTAAAACAATGGCTGATAAACTGGCCGCTGAAATTGTTGCAGCAAGCAAGGGTGAAGGCGCTGCATTCAAAAAGAAAGAAGACACTCACCGCATGGCCGAAGCCAATAAAGCATTCTCACATTTTAAGGTGTAGCGATCAAACAGAATTTATTCTTACAAAGCCCCGCCTTTTGGCGGGGCTTTTATTTTGTAATAGCGTCGTGCTGTCTAACAATGGCCAAATTATTCACCGGCAACATACAGGCTGACAGAGTCCTCTTGCGGGAAAGATTATTCGGCTGGTAAGACAGCCGTTACTTCAATTTCAACCAGGAATTGCGGCAGGTATAAACGTTTCACCTCGACCCATGTTGCAGCAGGATAATCGTTATTGTAATATGCCTTACGAATATCTTTTACTGCAATAAAGTTATCGAGATTGACAGCGAAAACATTCTCCTTCACCACATTCTGAAATGTAGCGCCATATTTTGCGAGAGTAGCGTTGATATTCTCCATAATAGTCCGCACCTGCGCAGCTATCTCTCCTGTTGCTACAGTGCCTGAAATGTATATTGTGTTACCTGTTTTTACAGCATGTGTATAACCGATTTCGTCTTCAACCGGTTTAGACATATTAATTTTTTCTTTGCGGATATTGTTTGGCTGTGCATATACTGCAACAGTTGCAAAAAGCATAAGGAAAAAGAAAAG
>JAHEZC010000319.1 GCA_023251275.1 Parafilimonas sp.
TAGTACCCTTCCATCTTTGGGCGGCAGATGTCTATCAAGGTGCACCCTCCCCAGTTACTTCTTTTATCGCAACCGTTTCCAAGATAGGAGTGTTTGCGGTTATATTGCGTTTCGCAATAGTGATGAAGCTTCAAAATTATCCGTTGGCAATTTTAATTTTTTCTGCCCTTGCTATTATTTCAATGATCGTCGGCAACATACTTGCCCTGCAGCAGCAGAACATTAAAAGGCTTCTTGCTTATTCATCCATTGCTCATTTCGGATATTTGCTGGTTGCTTTCCTGCCTGGAAATAATGCAGGAGTAGAGGCATCGGTTTTTTATTTGCTCGCTTATTCGATCACTATACTCGCTGCATTTGGAATTATTACCCTGTTATCTACACGGGAAAAAGATGCCGAGCAATTGGATATTTACCGTGGGTTATTCTGGAGAAATCCGTTGATGGCAGTTGTTTTGACAGTTGCATTGTTGTCGCTTGCAGGTATTCCACTCACTGCCGGCTTTATCGGTAAGTTTGTAGTATTGACTACAGGTGTTCAGCAACATTTATGGACGCCGGTTATTGTGCTTGTACTAACGAGCGTGGTGGGTTTGTATTATTACCTGCGTATCATCAGTACACTCTTTGCAGAAGCGCCGGAAATAGCTGGTCCAAAAGAAAAAGTATTGAATCCATTTTTTTACATCTCTGCCCTGGCAACATTAATTGTGCTCACATTATCGTTGTTATGGATAGGCATTTCTCCAGGTATGGTTATTGAAGGCATCAAAGAATTTCTTTTGATTAGCTGAGAAAAGACTATTCTTTATTTGTATTTCATTTGGATTGATCCTGCGCAAATTTTTTGCATGAACAAATACTGTTTCGTTATTATCTTTTCCTCCATGCTTGCCGGATAAATACATTTCACTTTCAAAAAATCCTGTATATAGGATTCGTCTTGCAAATGAAAATTGTTGGGAGGAAAAAACTGGCTACAACAGGCTGAACCACCTCTTATCGGTTGTGAAATAGCTTCACAGAAACTGATTATTCCACAACAGCAGAAAACGCACCATCTTCGATTGGTGCAACTTCATTAAACCAATCAATTGTAGTGCCACTAAACGTTCCTCTTACAATCCTCGTTACGGGGTCATAGCCGGTAATAATAATGGTCACTGTTGCACCGGAAGAAGCAGGAATCAATCCTCCTCCTGCACAATTTACACATGCATAACTGAAAGTTTTAAACACTATTCCATTCGGTGGCGTATCAGTTGTAAAGGTGCCTGTCGTGATGACACCTGTCGGTAAATTAAGGTTAATCATAAAGGATGAATCACCGGGAACCTGCGGGTCTTTGGTTGATAAGACCAGTATCTTCTGTGTGCCGAGTGTAAGAATGTAATTCACCTCAAACAAACCTTTGTAAGTCATCCCTCTTTTACTATCTGTAAACCGCCAGTTATTAAGCGGTAAAGTATCGGTTGAATCATGCGGATGCAGGTCTGAACTGTCCCCGACATTTACCGTTAAAGAGCAAATACTGGTATCGAACATGATCGTAAATTCAGCAGGTATATTAACGAGAGGTGTGCCTGTAGGTTTCAGTTTTATTATATTGATTCCCGTGGTATTAAAAATGCCCGAATCGGCAAATTGAAATCCATTCTGTATATCTGTATAAACAGTATAGCTGCCTGTTGCAAGCACATTTATTTTTATTTCAACATAAGCCGTGTCAGTGCCCGGAGTAATGCCATTGTAAAACGTGCCATGAACAATGTTCGTAAAACAGGTGCCTGCGGAGTCTTTTAAAGTGCCTGATGCAAGATAATTTTCAAAGCTTTGTTCTTTTTCGCATCCATAAGCAAACATTAAAATAATGAAAGCGAGAATTTGTAAAATATTCAGAACTGCTTTCATACCCCATCTTTTATTGTCTTACACAAGCGAAATATTCTTTTAAAGATAAACAAATTGAAATTGCGGGGAAAAATTCGGGAAAAAAAGAAGGAATTGAAAATAAAACTCACTTGTTATTTGCTTTCAAAAGAAATTAAGTTGGACGATATAAACCGTCTCTGAATGTCTATATACATAGGATAAATATGTAGGTGGGATGTGCTTTTTAATGATTAATTGTCTGGAAAAATTACTATTCCTGTTTCAATATTATAACTCATTAGTGGTAATGTTTTAATTTCAGCAAAGAGAATTCCAATTGGGATCTCTTTTGGAATATATATTACTAAAATTTGCTTACTATTTTGATTGCAATACCCAAAATATTCTCTATCGTACTTTGCATAGTTGTTATCCACTTCATTTTGAAAATCAAGAAGCATTTTCTTTTTATCCGTAAGAAATCTTTTCAGAATATTTTTTGAAACTTCTGATGTATCATTTTTCAAAGAGACTTCGATTTGATTGATTTTATTTTTAAAAGCGATGATCGCCTGAACTGGTATTTCATTTTCCATTCTTATTATATCTAAGGTGTCAGCTTTAAAACGTTTGCCAAAGCTTATTTTATTAAAGCGCCCCAAGTCACCTGTGTCAAAATTTATTCCTGTGTAACCAGCAAAATAAATTGTGTCATTGTTTAAATGGTTATTGTCACACCATATTTTTTGTGAATTTCCAAAACATAGTAAAAAAAATAAAGTAATGTCTCTAAATATATCATTTTAAAAGTTGAGATACTGTCCAATAGCATTGCAAGTAACGCAATGATTAATCTTCTTACCAGAAATTAAAAAATTTATCACCAGCGATTTTTAAAATGTCTAAGGCTTTTACACTTTAATTTTCCTATTCTGCATCCGGTATATCTTCCAATCGGTAATAAATTTTTAATCCCCGTTCTGTTGCTGCTCTTACATCTTCATCTGCTCCTTTGGAAGCTCCTTCAAGACGAAGAACTGCGTCGCACTTTTCAAGAAGCCTGTGAGCAACCGGGTATTGCACTTCTTCCCATGCTTCATCTCCGGGCCGGTCAGAACCGGCAAGTTGAATAAGTGGCAAAGCAACCCATTCGCCTATCATAGGAATATGTCCTTTTCTGAATATTGGCAACGCAACTGATTCAAGGTTTTTTAAATCCTGATGCATCAATTTCGGGTCGTCATTTGTACCGCTTCGATAAGGTCCTGCAATAAGTATCAGCATAATTTTATTTAAAGTTTATACAAAGGAAAAAAGTAATCCGCTGATAAAAATTAAGGTATATTAAGAAATTCCTTCTTTACTTTTATTTTTCCTGATCGCACTTAAAAATTCAGGGGTAATTCCCAAATACGATGCAATTTGTTTTTGAGTAACCTGCTTTGCGATGTGCGGATATTTAATCAAAAAGTTGTCATATCTTTTTTCTGCTGATAAAGAAAGGTTGTCCATTACTCTCAGTTGCTCTCTTGTATAAGCATTCTGCATAAGTATTCTGAAAAATCTTTCAAACTTGGGCGCCTTGTAAAATAATTTTTCCCAATGTTTTTTGCTTAACTGAAATATGCAGCTATCTTCAATTGTTTCTATTTGCATCATTGCCCGCTTGTCATGTAAAAAACAAAACATATCGGTAACCCACCAATCAGCAACGGCAAACATAATTGTAGCTTCTTTGCCTTCGTTATCCATGCAATATGCCCTCAACGCACCTGAATGAACATAGCTTAGGTGTTTACAAGCTTGCCCTTCTTTCAGTATTACTGTTTTTCTTGATACTTCTTTGAAAGTAATAAGTGAGATGAAATAATTTTTTTCTTCTTCGCTAAGATCAATATGCCTGGAAATATTTTTAAAGATTAAATCATGTGTCATCTGTCAACAGTGTATATACAGTTAAGATAAACCTTTGTTACCAGCTCATAAAAATGAACTTTGTGTTTTTTGCGCGATCTGCCATTAATTCCCTATTGCATAATTGCTTTTTTCACTGCATCACTCAGCGGTGATACTGCAGGCCCGAAATAATTCATCAGCTCACCTTTTTCATTGATAAGGTATTTACTGAAATTCCACTGCGGTTGCTGTACATTCCATCCATTCCTGTTTTTATCGGTAAGCCATTTAAAAACTTCGTTTTGAGATGCTCCTTTTATCACACTGCTTTTTTCTATTATCGGGAAAGTTACGCCGAAATTTATTTTGCAGAATTGCGCTATTTCTTCATTCGTTCCTTTCTCCTGTTCTTTAAAATCATTCGCCGGAAAACCAACAATAGCAAGGCTTTCATTGTATTGTTCATATAATTTCTGCAGGTCATTATACTGTGCTGTATAGCCGCAATCGCTTGCAGTATTTACCAACAAAACTTTCTTCCCCTTA
>JAHEZC010000006.1 GCA_023251275.1 Parafilimonas sp.
CGATTTTATCTCCGGGCACAGCTTCGTTTATTTGCCCGGTGAGCAATCAAAAAGTTTCCTGGGAAGAAAAAGACGTTTTCAATCCCGCTGTTGTCGTAAGAAATGACACCGTTTTCATGCTGTATCGTGCACAGGATAAGATCGGCAAGCCAGATGGTACTTCAAGAATAGGACTGGCATGGAGCATAGACGCTGTTCATTTCACCCGAATGCCTTCTCCCGTTTTGTATCCTGAAAATGATGCATACAAAAAATATGAATGGCAAGGGGGCTGCGAAGATCCCCGTATCGTGGAAGACAGCAGTGGTACCTATTATATGACCTACACTTCTTTTGATGGAAAAACAGCAAGATTATTTATTGCAACATCAAAAAACCTACTGCACTGGAATAAATATGGCTGCGTATTTGCAAAGGCTGCGAATGGGAAATATATGAATGCATGGAGTAAATCCGGTTCGATCATATCTGTTTATGCAAATGGTAAAATTGTTGCGACAAAGATCAATGGTAAATACAGGATGTATTGGGGTGATAAATATATCTGGGCTGCCACTTCGGATAATTTAATAGACTGGGTACCGGTTGAAACCGATGAAAAACAAAATTATGATTCAGTATATTCGGGTTTTGATATTTCAAAACTAAAAGTGATTGTCCCCACGCGAATAGGGAAATTTGACAATAATATTGTTGAAAGCGGCCCGCCTGCAATGCTTACTGACAAAGGAATTCTGCTGATGTATAACGGACGTAATGTTCCGGCAACCGGCGATACTGCACTGGCTGAAGGCACTTATGCAGCATCACAGGTGCTGCTCGACAAAAACGATCCCGATAAAACTATTGACAGAATGAATACTTATTTCATCAGGCCCGATAAATCTTATGAAACAACAGGACAGGTAAACCAGGTTTGTTTTATTGAAGGGCTTGCACAATTCAAAAATAAATGGTGGCTGTACTATGGTACTGCAGATTCGAAAATAGCAGTGGCAGTGAAAGAATGATTTTGCTCAATCGTTTGTTTGTAAATAACTATAAGAAAAAAGTTTTCTTTATAAAACAAAGGCATATTGTATAATGGCATTTGAAGTATCAGTCTGCAGAGAAAAAAAATCACCTGTAATTATTTTGCGTGATACAACGAATGGTTGCGAAGCGGAGATCTATTGTTTTGGAGCGTTGCTGAACAGCTTTATCATTAATACTTCCAAAGGAAAAATAAATGTGGTAGATGGCTTTTCATCCCCGGGGGATGCTGAACAAAATATACACAAGACATTTAAAAGCGCCAAGCTAAGTCCTTTTGTCTGCAGGTTGCGGGAAGGGAAATTCAGTCATGATGGAAAGGAATACAAAATTAAAAAATTTTATCTTGACAGGCACGCTATACACGGGCTTGTCTATGATATATTGTTTGAAATAAAGGAAGCCAAAGCGGATGATAAAAATGCTGCTGTTACAATCGGGGCTGATTATGACGGAAGCGATCCGGGTTACCCATTTTCGTATCACATTACTGTTACATGGAAGTTAGAGGCAAATCATAAGCTTACGGCCATCACGACAATTGAACACAGTAATCAAGAGGCTATTCCTATTGCAGACGGGTGGCATCCCTATTTTAAAATGGATGTTCCGGTAGATGAATGCGCAATTGAATTTGACAGTGAGGTACAACTCGAATTTGATGATGAACTGCTGCCTACCGGCAAATTGAAAAAAGACAGCCGGTTTCTTAAAAAAACATCATTGAAAAATATTGAACTGGATAACAGTTTCGTTTTGGATACTGAAATAGAATATCCTGAATGTATTCTCACAGGAAAAGAATTACAATTGACCATTTCACCTGATAAAAGCTATCCGTACCTGCAGATATACATACCTCCGCACAGGCAGAGTATTGCGGTGGAAAATATAAGCAGCCCGCCCGATTCTTTTAATATAGATTCATGGCGGGCATTTGCAAACCCGGGTGCTAAAATGATTTTCTCAGTGACCTATCAATTACAAACATTAAACTGATTATGACAGGCAGCGCCCGACAGATCATTGCGGCTTTTAAGGAGATGTTCCATACAAAACCGGCGACTTTTTTTTCGCCCGGCAGAATAAATCTTATCGGTGAGCATATTGATTACAATGACGGGTTTGTGATGCCTGCTGCTATAGATAAAGGTATCTGGTTTGCTATTGCAGCAAATAATACAGACAGGGTTCATGTCTATAGCGCAGATGAAAAGGAGCATCTTGATATCTCATTGCAGGAAATTAAAAAGGCAGATGGCTGGAAAAATTATATTCTGGGTATAATATATGAGCTGCAGCAGCGAAATGCAGACATTCATGGCTTTGATGCAGTGTTTGGCGGAAATCTTCCGATAGGTGCAGGCCTGTCTTCTTCTGCTGCAGTCGAGTGCGGATTAGGCTTTGCATTGAATGCTGTTTTCGGACTCGATATATTACGGATTGATATTGCACTGGCAGGCCAGAAAGCAGAACACAATTTTCCGGGGGTTAAATGCGGCATCATGGATCAGTTTGCCAATATGATGGGGAAAAAGGATCATGTGCTGCTTCTCGATTGTGATTCGCTGGAATATGAATTGCTGCCATTGAAATTAACGGATCATTCAATCATTCTCATTAACTCAAAAGTGCATCATGCACTCACTGGAGGCGGGTATAACGAGCGGAGGCAGCAATGCGAAGAGGGCCTGCATTTGCTCCAAAAAAAATACCCTTCTGCGAAAACATTTCGCGACATTACTCCGGAACAGGTTCTTGCTGTGAAAGAAAATATTCCCATTGATGTGTACAACAGATGCCTGTATGCAACACAGGAAATTCAACGCACACAACTGGCTGCACAACTGTTGAAACAAAATAAATTGAAAGAATTCGGTGATCTTATGTTTGCCACTCATGAAGGGCTGAGTAAATTGTATGATGTAAGCTGTGAAGAACTGGATTTTTTGGTGGATGAAGCAAAACGTTTTAAAGAAGTTATCGGCGCAAGGCTGATGGGTGGAGGCTTCGGTGGTTGTACGATCAATATCATAGAAAATAATTTGCTGGAAAAAATAACCTCATCCATCACAGAAAATTATAAAACAAAATTCGGGATTGACGCAGAAATATATTTAATGCACCTCGAAGACGGAACACATGAGATCTGTGGATAAAGTTTCCTGAAAACAGCAGGTGTTTTCACTATCAATCAGAGGAATATTGCGCCACCGCCGCAACTGATCCCGCTCAACAGCAATAATGCTGCACCGCTCAGCAGAAATCCATTTCTCCACTCAGGAGTATTCGTAAAGATGAATATAAATCCAAGAAACAGGTTGATCAACGCACCGCCGAGACAAAGTATTCCGAATAGAAAAGCGAACTCACCGGCAAAATCTCCACCATCAGCAATATTGATGAGAAGTGAAATAATGAATGCCAAAACAATATTAATCAAAATGATTTTGTAAGAAAGTTTCAGGTTACGCATGTGATAACAAATTTTAGGATTACATCATTCTTAATTTTAGCGGGTAAAGCGTGCAAACACCGGCGCCGATCAGCAGCATAATTCCTGCTGCGGCAAGAATGCTTAACCCTGTTTCCTTTTGCCGTGCCAGCAGCATAAAGCACCCAACTAATATTCCCAACACTGCTAAAACCAAATTCATTGCTCCAAAGCCGGTCATAAAATCATGATCGAATGTTCCCTCATTGAAAATGATCGCAACAATAAAGGAAAAGATCAATTGTGCAATTAAAATCAAAAGTATTCTCTTCATAACAAAATATTTTCTTTTTCTCTCTGCAGTTCCTTCACATGATTTTCTTTCTCATCCCTGTAAAATAAATTCATTGTTTCAAACGGGATGATGCGGCCATCCTTGTGCACAATATGCACACAGCTTTTCTTGATGGCACGCACGTCAAAATCATACGCATCAATAAAACGCATGATGATGATGCGGAATAAATTATCATAGTTCAATCCCGGTGCATGTATTTCCGGCAAACAGCAAAGCAGTTGCTTAAAGTTTTCTTCCACCCTGTCCACAGAAATACCTGTACTGAATATTTTCAGCAGATGTGCGTGCAACTCAGCATCCTGTTCATACACAATTGTATTGCGGCTGTTATTGAGCAGGTGTGCCGGATCAATATACCGCGTCATTGGAAACACTTGCCCGGCAAGCTTCAGCGCATAACCCATTACCAATGCATCGGGATTGCAGGGAACCGGGATTAAATCATTTTCGTCGAACACCTTTGTTTGATCCAGTATTTTTTGCCGAACATCTGTCATCGTGATACGGTCTGTGGCGGGATTAAAATTTTCCGTTCTTCCTGCAATTTGCGTAGGTTGAAAGGTTACACCCCGCACACATTTTTGCTGCAATGCAAAATCTATGATCTTACCAATCTCATCATCATTCAGACCTTTTTGCAGTGTTACTACAAGCGTAGTTGATAAATTCAATTCATTCAAATGTTCCAGCGCTTTGATTCTTATATCCGTAAGATCCTTGCCACGTAATTGTTTCAGCACTTCAGGTCTGAATGAATCGAACTGCAGGTAAATTTCAAAGTCAGGCATGTATGACGCGAGTCTTTCGGCAAATTCAAAATCTTTTGCAATGCGTATTCCGTTTGTATTCACCATTAAATGACGGATAGGTTTTTTCTTCGCCTTATCGAGTATTTCAAAAAAATGAGGGTGTATGGTAGGTTCTCCGCCGCTTATCTGCACTACATCAGGACTTCCTTCATTTGCAACAATGATCTCGAGCATTCTTTCCACTTCCTCCAAAGTTCTATGTCTGCCGTAGTGAGGTGAGCTCATCGCATAACAGGTAGGGCAGGTAAGATTACAACGATCTGTTATTTCAATAATAGTTAAGCAACTGTGCTGCTCATGGTCGGTACACAGCCCGCAATCATAAGGACAGCCGTAATGACTTTTTGTATTGAATTTCAGCGGTACTTCTGATGGCTTATTATAATTCCGTATGTTTTTATAATATTCAACGTCAGTTGCGATGAGCACTTTGCTGAAGCCATGCTCTGAACAATTCTTCAGCATAAAAACATGATTATTTTCAAAGACAATTTTTGCATCAACCCTTCTCAGGCATTCCGGACAGAGGCTAAGTGTAAAATCGTAATAAGTATAAGGACGTTCAGGCATAAGACAGTTTGTGGTTTGTAGTTTGTGGTTTTGGGTTCCTGCTGCAAATAATTAAACATTGCTTTACCCAACATTTATTTCTCTCAAATCTAACGTGTATTTTTTTAATAATAGTTTTGGTTGCATTATAAATCGGGCATACCATATCAGTCCCGCAAGACACGTTAGCTGAATTGTTGATAATCCAATATTGAAAGTATAATGTGGTTTTATGAAATCAAGTATGAAACGAAACAAACAATAGTTGATCATAAATAGTTTGAATTTTGCCCCGTTTACCAATGTAAGTTTTTTTTCCAGCCACACGATCAATAACCATAGCAAAATCAAAAAAATAATTTCATACAGTGCGACCGGATGACGCATTTCGACATCACCTAAACGCATTCCCCATGGCAACTTTGTTGGCAGTCCATAAGTTTCTTCATACACACCCATGCTGAAACAACCAATCCGCCCAATGATAAGCGCCAGCATCATGGGATAAGTAAATAAGTCTCCTGAAGCATTTTTTTCACGAATAATTTTTTTTACCAGTTCCACACCCATAAGGCCGCCAAGAAATCCGCCAACTACAGTTTTATTCGAATAAAAATAGTAAAGTGTATTTTCTGCATGAAGCATCGCAGGAGGATTTTCAAGCCCTCCGATCAGGCGGCTCCCGACTAATGCGCCGAATATAGCACCGATAATTATCCACACCCTGTTCTGTGATGCTATAATATCATGCTGCCTGCTGCGCAGGTACAAAAAATACCTGAAGCCTGCAAAAAAAGCAACCAGCTCCAAAACGCTGTGCAACAAAACAGCAACACCAAAAATATTTATATGGACAGGATAATGCAAAACAATGATAAGTTTAAAAAATATTGAATGTTCAAGTTAAATGTTTTTTTATGAACTGAAAACTGAAATCATGCATTGCTTCAGTTGAATAAAATACCAGGCTGAAGATTTAATCAAAAAAGATATTTGGCAACGCATAAAAAATGAATGATTGAATGAATATTTATATCTTACATTCTTCCTTTTAATTCAAAAAAATATATATGGTTACTTACAACGAGCTTGCAAAAATGATTGACCACTCATTGCTGCATCCAACCTTTACAGATCAACAGGTCATTGATGGTTGCAAACTTGCGCAAGCTTATGATGTCGCTTCTGTATGTGTGAGGCCCTCTGATGTGAAAGCTGCAGCCGCGATATTAAAAGACAGCGATGTATTGGTATCAACCGTTATCGGCTTCCCGCATGGTACGACAACCACACTTGCAAAAATTGCGGAAGCCCAGGAAGCAATTGATAACGGGTCTGCGGAACTGGATGTAGTATTAAATATCGGAAAAATGAAAAGCGGTGACTATGATTATGTAAAAAAAGATTTAGCCGCTGTCATTGCTGTTGCTCATGCACAAAACGTCAAGGTGAAAGTGATCTTTGAAAATTGTTATCTTACAAAAGAAGAAATAAAACAGGCATGCCTTATATGCAATGATATCAAGGCGGACTGGGTGAAAACATCCACAGGTTATGGTACAAGTGGCGCTGCGGATGAAGATTTAAAAATCATGCGTGAATATGCTTCGCCTCATATACAGGTGAAGGCTGCAGGTGGCATTCGTACATTGGAACGTGCCATCGAGGTGCGTAATCTCGGATGCACACGAATAGGTGCAACTGCTACAGCAGCAATATTGGAAGCATTCAAAAATCCATCAATTGCTGCAGAAAAAGAGAATAGCACCGGGTATTGAAATATCAAATAAATTTTATCAATTCATGTATTGAAGAGATCTGTAATTTCAATGAGTGAGCTTCTGCAGTTTTTCAATAGTTGCTCTTATTTCACCAATATTGTAAAAGCGATATACTTCCGGTTCTTTATCACCTTCTTTTGCAATTGACGTCATTTGATGAAAAGGTCCAACAACGAAAGCATCGGTGTTGTCAGAAATCTTTGCCGCAGAATTTGGTGGCAAAAAGAAGTTACGGTTAGCTGCGCTTACATTTTTATTTTGTATCAATTGCTGCAATGAATCAATATCGCGTTTCAGTTCTTCCTGTGTGATCATGCGGTTGGCTTCCTCAGGCGTGCTGTATTTCTGGTAACTGCCAACAATAGTATCATTTTTTGCATTCAGCACATAGTATCCATTTTCGGGAATATCAATCGTGCCTTCACCAGCCTGTGATTTTATATGAAGGCTTATCTTATCAGATGTGTTGAATGCTATGGTTTGTTCTTCATGGTTATTGCCCTGGCTTGTTGCCGTAATTGTTTTTGCATCTTTGTCAATAGTGGCTATACCTCTTGACATAACAAGAATTTTTTTCTCATTGCTTGAACATGAAGCCAAAAAGAAAATCACAAAAAAAAGAAACGTACAATTTTTCATTATTGCAAAATTTTTTATCTCCGCTTCAGCGAATTTCGTTTTAAATTAAAGAAAATAATACACTGCTGTTCTCTGCACTTTTATAATCGGTTTTGAATATTTTATTTTGTATTTCGCTGCATGCACCCTAACCCCGCAATTAACATACAAAATTTATTGCAATACAGCCTTCCCTACTGAACTATCAGATCCACACAGAAATTAAGATTCAATTTTTTTACAATATTAATCCAAAATGATGGCTTCACCGCGGGCTGAAATAACTATGTAGTCTTTATTCTTTCAACAAAATACATATCAATCTCGCCTTTATTCTTCGCTTCTACTTTTCCGCGATAAGTGCAGATGAATTTTTCTTTCACTAAATCATAAGTGCTGCCGCTGATGTTTACTTTGCCGGGTTCCCCGCTGCTTTCCATACGTGAGGCGATATTCACCGCGTCTCCCCAGATATCGTAGGCGAATTTTTTTATTCCAACTATTCCCGCTACCACCGGCCCGGTATGCAAACCGATCCGTATTTCAAAAAAAGTCTTTCCCTGTGCTGCTCTTCTTTCTTTTTCCAGGATCATAAAATCCCTGATTTCTATGGCTGCCATCAGCGTATCTTCCGGATTTGTTTTTTTTTCGACAGGCAATCCTCCTGCGCACATATAACTATCCCCAATGGTTTTTATTTTTTCGATTCCGTACCTGCTGATAATGTTATCGAAGGCACTGTAACAGAAATTTATTTCGCTTACCAATTCCTGTGCATTCAGATGCTCGCTCATGATGCTGAAGTTCTTGAAGTCTGTGAACAAAACAGTGACTTCATTAAAATCTTTTGCTTTTGCAGTGCCTGTTTTTTTCAGTTCTTCTGCCGTTTCAGCAGGCAGAATATTCAGCAGCAGACTTTCAGACCTGTCTTTTTCTTTGCGTAATTCACTAGTTCTTATTTCAACTTTCTCCTCCAATATTTCTTTCTCTTTTCTCAATGCTCCAGTTCTCCACCTAAAGATTAACACGATACTCATTAATATGATGAATGCATAAATTACATACATCCACCAGGCACGATACCAGGGCGGAAGGACTGTAAATGAATACTGGATGGGTTTACTCCAAACCCCATCCGGGCTTTGGGCTTTCAGACTAAAAGTATAAGTGCCTTCGTGTATATTACCGAAGGTGGCCGATGTTTTATTTGCAACGGGGCTCCAGTCATGGTCATATCCTTCCAGTATATATTGGTAGCGGACAAGGAAGCTTTTTCCTGTTTCCAAAGCGGCAAAATCAAAAGTTACATTGTTGTGCTTAAACGGTAAAACAAGGTTTTCAGGTATTGAATAAAAAGGAGTGATACTATCAAATTTTACATCGCCAAATTTTTTACGCATGGCATCACGCTGAGCTGCCGTCAAAGCCTTATCAAAAATGATTGCTTCTTCCGTTATGTTTGGAGCTATAGTATTGCTATCGGCTTTCAGCTCCGACCTACCATCTCGTCCGGAAGCGAGAAGATCATACCAACAAATATTCTCATTATTTATTTTTATACTCTGTATAAAAACATTTGGAGCAGCAGTGTCTTTATGTATTGCGCTGTAATCAAACCTGACTAATTTTTCTCCTCCTGTACCAATCCAGATCAGGCCTTTTCTGTCAACGTACATAGCGTTGTTGTTGATGTCTTTTACCGGGTAGCCGGTTTTTTGATTATAATATTCCAGGCCTTCTTTGGCAAATGATTGCCCGGATGTTCCTAACCCGCCTTTAAGGACAGTAATGCCTAAGTTAGTACCGATGATAATATTACCGCTGCTATCCTCAACAACGTCATAAACAATATCATCTGCAAGGCCTTCATTGGTTGTGAAATTTTCAAAAGTCATTTTATTCCCATCTGCAGCATTAGTTTTCTCATTATTCGCTTCTGGTGCTTCCTGACTGCGATTACGCAACACAGACACGCCTCCGCCATCTGTGCCAAACCAGATGTTTCCTGACTTGTCTTCAGTGATGCAATAAATAGTGTTGTTGGAAAGACCTTGCACCGTTGTAAAATTGGTAAAAGATTTTCCATCATATCTGCTCACACCTGCACCGGTAGATCCGAACCAGAGATTTCCTGCTTTATCTTCAGCGATGCAGGAGACACGATTGTCAACAAGCCCTTGTTTTTTTGTAAAATTGATGAAGGATTTCCCGTCATAACGACTCACACCGCCGCCGTCTGTGCCAAACCAAAGATTTCCCTTCTTATCTTCTGTGATACAATAAACCTTATTATTAGAGAGCCCCTGCGCTTCTGTATAATTGGTGAAAGATTGCCCGTTATAACGACTTACTCCATCGCCACTTGTGGCGAACCAGAGATTTCCTTTTTTATCTTCAATAATGCCGAAAATAGTATTATCGGAGAAACCCTGCGCTGTTGTAAAATTCGTAAAGAATTTTCCATCATATTTACTCACCCCGCGGTCAGTGCCAAACCAGAGATTTCCCTTCTTATCTTCGGTTATACAATAAACCTTATTATTGGAGAGCCCCTGCGCTGCGGTAAAGCTGACAAAAGATTTTACGTCATAACGGATTACCCCTTCACTATTAGTGCCGAACCAGAGATTCCCCGCTCTATCTTCTTTGATGCTCCATACTTTATTATCAGAAAATCCTTGTTCTGTTGTAAAATTTGTAAAGGATTTTCCATCATATTTACTCACCCCGCGATCTGTGCCGAACCAGAGATTTCCTTTTTTATCTTCTGCAATGCTGTAAACATTATCATTAGTAAGGCCCTGCGCCGATGTAAAACTGGTAAAAGATTTTCCATCGTATTTATTCACCCCTCCGCCATTAGTGCCAAACCAGAGATTTCCTTTTTTATCTTCTGCGATGCACCAAACATAATTGTTAGAAAGCCCCTGTGCCGTAGTAAAATTGGTAAAGGATTTCCCATTATAGCGGCTTACCCCTCCCACAGTGCCGAACCAGAGATTTCCTTTTTTATCTTCTTTGATGCTCCATACTTTATTATCAGAGAGCCCCTGTGCGGTAGTAAAATTGGTAAAGGATTTTCCGTCATAACGGCTCACCCCTCCGCCAATAGTAGCGAACCAGAGGTTTCCTCTTTTATCTTCCGTGATGCCCCATACATTGTTATTAGAGAGCCCTTGAGTTGTAGTAAAATTGGTAAAGGATTTTCCGTCATAGCGGCTCACTCCTCCGCCAACAGTGCCGAACCAGAGATTTCCCTCTTTATCTCTGTAGCCGCAACTGATGCTGCTTAGCGCGAGCCCTTGCTCAGTGTTATAGTTTTGCATGGTTACAAAAAAATCAGCGGGCTTTTTTTCCGGTGGTGCAAGCTCAATTTCTATGGGCTCGCCTGTTGTTTTAAAGATGTAAGAACCACCGGGCGTTTCAGGTACGGCAATAGTGCGGGGAGGAGGGCATGTGTCCGGATTGGGTGTGATGGGATTGCCTGCCGTTACAACAACAGGTGGTATTATGCTGTCTTGTTTTATCAGGGACTCCGGCTGCCCTGTTTTGCCTTGTGAGCATGAGTTTATAAGAAACGCGAAACTTATTAAAAAAAGCAAAAAAGTTAAAAGCTTAGCCATGTTAATGGTCGTTGATTATAAGGATTCACCCAGGTTGCATACTGATCTCACTGCTTATAAGATGTCAAAATCAAATGGAGAAAACCGGCCTCTCTTTTGAAACCTGCCTGTTTCATTTTTGATTTAGTCGTAATTACAGCACAAACGCAGCACAAAAGAAATAAAAAAATCCCGCTGTTGAGCAGGATTCGAATATTAAATGAAAATGTATTATTTATTATTCGTTTTGAATGACATTTCCAATGCCTAATGCCTGTGCCCCTGTGCCTCCGGCAAATCCCTTAAGGTAAATGGAATATACCTTTCCTCCCTGGAATACAGCACCCGGTGCGGATGTAATGACGTCAGAGGTTCCTGCATTCCGGACCTCAAGGTTATAACCGCCCGCCGGAACTGTAATAAATTGCTGGTAAGAAGTATTAGCGCTTTCATCATTAAAGATCCGGTTGCTGTACAACGGCGTTGCGATACCGGTAACTCCAAGATCCACCGCAGCCACATCAGGGCTGAAATGAAAAAAACGAAGCCTCACTGAATCTGCGGGCGGAACACTGAAATTATCAATAACAGCTACGCCTTTAATATGAGAAAAAGAGTCAATTGTATAAATGGAATAGGCTGCGGCAGGTGCAAGATTAAAACCTGTATCAAGCACATAATTCGTCGTACCTGTGGCTGCAACTTTTATATTTAATGTGCCCGGCGAAAGTGAAAAATAACCTGTATCGCTTGTATAAGGAAAACCCGAAACCAGCAGATTTCCGTCTGCATATACATCTACATTCGGGGCATCAGGCGACACCTGTACAAAAGCAAATTGAGTATAAGGCGGTGTAGTGGAATTATCATTAAGGTTACAACTGCTTACTGCCGACAGTAATAAAATAAAAGATAAAAAACGGTAGTTTTTCATATTGGTGTTTTTTAGTTAGAAGATAAAACGAAGATAAGAGACAATATTACCTGGCAATTTGCCATCAAAGTTTGTTAAGAGAACTTTATGTTAAAATTGCTTCGTTGAAAAATGAATAAAGATACCCAGAAATAGTGGTTGTGAACTTTTATAAAGTGAGATCGTTATTTGTGGCTGAAATTCTTTACAAAAATCAGTAACAGAAAACTAAGGGGCAATTGATATGCTATTTTTGCTGGTCACCAGGCTAATAACAACACAGCATTGTGCTTCTAATTTTGCATACTTAAACTGGAAGAACGAGGGAAGAGGAAAAAGTTGTTAACAAAAGCTTAGCTCATATTTAAAATGGCATTTCTTTCATTTAAAATTTGGACAATTTCGCTTCATGGCAGATGTGCATAACAAAGAAATAAGAAGTTATAATATGAGCAGGATCCGTTCAAAAAATACGCAGCCGGAGATCCAGCTCAGAAGGGTTCTTCACGCAAATGGTTTTCGATTCAGATTGCATTACAAAGATTTACCGGGCAGCCCGGATATTGTACTGCCAAAATATCGCACAGTAATTTTTGTACACGGTTGTTTCTGGCATAATCACAAAAATTGCAGATTCGCAAAATTTCCAGCGACGAACAAAACCTATTGGACACCCAAGCTTTTAAACAACATTAAACGTGACGATAAAAACCGCTTGGCTTTAAAAAAGGCAGGGTGGAAAGTAATAAGAATATGGACATGCAGGTTAAAGCCATTTTATTTTAATAAAACAGTTTCTGTATTACTTAAAAAGTTGTGCATATAATATTGTTTGTGGATAATATATTCTGTATTGACATTCAGGTTTTACGTATTTTTATAAATAAAGTTTTACAGCAATGGAGTATGTGAATTTTATTAGTGAAACGCTTATCCCGAGAATAACAGAAAAAGAAATTGTACTGGATTTATTTGCGGGCTGCGGGGGACTTTCATTAGGCTTTGAAGCTGCAGGCTATAAAACTATTGGTTATGAAATGGAGCCGAATGCCGCAGAAACTTACAGACAAAACCTTAACGGTAACTGCACTACTGTAAAGCTTGACACATTTTTTAATTATCCTGATGCCCAAATAATAATTGGCGGTCCGCCATGCCAGCCTTTCAGTGTTGGCGGTCACCAGTTAGGAATGAAAGATGCAAGAGATGGTTTCCCGATTTTCATTGATGCTGTAAGAAAACTGAAACCCAAAGTTTTTATGTTTGAAAATGTGAGGGGGCTTTTGTACACTAATAAATGGTATTTTGAATTAATAGTAGAAGAACTGAAAAGACTTGGCTATATGGTTGATTATCGCTTATTGAATGCTGTTCACTTCGGAGTCCCGCAAAACAGGGAAAGGCTTTTTGTGATCGGTCATAAATCGCAATTTCAATTCCCGATAAGGGAAAAAATAAAATAACTGCGGGGGAAGCTATTAAAGATTTAATGTACACTATCCCTCCTGAAAGTAAATTCCTGACAAGCGCACAAGACATTTATATAGCCAAATACGAAAAAGCTTCTGAATGTATAAATCCACGGGATTTATACACTGATAAACCTGCAAGAACATTAACCTGCCGAAATCTTGCTGCAGCGACAGGCGATATGCAAAGGATAAAATTACAAGATGGCAGACGAAGGCGTTTATTAATTCGTGAGGCCGCAAGACTTCAGTCATTTCCCGACTGGTTCAAATTTTCAGGTAATGAAACAAGCCAGTTTTATCAAATAGGCAATGCAGTTCCGCCTTTATTAGCTTACCAGCTTGCACAGTCTGTAAAAAAATGCTATAAGACACCGGGCAAACTTTTGTCGCTGAATGAATACAAATCTTTACCTGTAAACCAAAAGATTGCTTTGTTTTGATGAAAACCTATTTAACAAATTCAAATAAAACCCCGCAAACCCAAAAGCTTATAAACCAGGGGCTGGATATTTTAGAAAGTGTCGGAATTCCCTTTGAAAATAAAACAACTAAAGGGTTGCAAAGTATGGCAATGTGTTTCCTGGCAGTGGCGGTGGTTTTTAAATCGTGGAAACAGGCTAAAGGGCAAAACGAAAATCGCCACTTAAAAACAAGAGATATTATCAAGTTTATTAATGAGCATTACGAAGAAAATATTTCTCCTGGTTCTTATGACGATATTAGGCGTAAGCATTTAAAATTGTTAGTACTTGGAGAATTAATATTAAATAGCGCAGACAACCCAAGCGCATCTACTAATGATCCTACGAGAGGATACACGCTAAAATCAGATTTCGGGAACTTAATCATTTATTACAATACCAGTGAATGGGAAATTAAACTTAAATTATTTTTAAAAAATCAAAAACCTTTATCTGAACTGCTCGCAAGAAACAGGGCAATTATTAAATTGCCTGTTACTCTTCCCGGAAATATTGAAATAAAATTGTCGCAAGGCGGACACAATGAACTGCAAAGAGAAGTTATTGAAGAGTTTTTACCGCGCTTCGGACTTGGATGCGAAGTATTATATATTGGCGATACAAGCAAAAAAATATTGCATTATGAAGAAGATAAGCTGAAAACATTGGCCTTCTTTAAGCTTTCACATGATGATTTGCCCGATATAATTGCCTATAATGCCGAGAAAAATTGGTTATATCTTATTGAAGCTGTTTTCAGCTCATGTCCAATGAGTGAACAAAGAGTTTTGGAATTAAAAAAGGCATTACAGAATTGCTCAGCAGAATTAATTTTTGTTACTGTCTTTACTTCAAGGAATGATTTCAAAAAATATTTAACAGAAATAGCTTGGGAAACAGAAGTTTGGACAGCTGACAACCCTGATCATCTGATTCACTTTAATGGAGAAAAGTTTTTAGGACCTTATGTTTGAGTTACCTATCTTTTCAGTAAAATGATATTAAAGCGGCAGCTTTTTTCTTTTAACACAAGCACGCAATATTTCTTCCTCAGTAAAGTTCAGAATCTCTCAATGAGTAACGAGAAGCGTGATGAAGAATTTCAGTTAATAACATAAAAATTCTCTGTTTTCATTTTTCATTTCACTATTCTTCCCGATATTGAAATTTTTGGGAGAAAGAGTTTTCTCAAACCTGATTCTCCCTATTTTTGCAGCCCTCATTCCTGCTTAGCTCAGTTGGTTAGAGCATCTGACTGTTAATCAGAGGGTCGCTGGTTCAAGTCCAGCAGCAGGAGCAGAAGTCCCGGTCGGGACTTTTTTCTTTAAACCCAT
>JAHEZC010000320.1 GCA_023251275.1 Parafilimonas sp.
GTTGCTGACCAGAAGCGGGGAAAAATATTTGCTGCCTTTTCCATACTTACCATTATCATCACCTGCCTGGGTTTACTGGGCCTTACTGCATTTACTACACAACAACGACAGAAAGAAATAAGCATCAGGCGGGTACTTGGAGCTTCTGCTGCAGAAGTGGTCACGATGATTACCAGGAATTACCTGTGGCTGGCGCTGATTGCCGCTGCTATTGCATTCCCGGTTGCCTGGTATTTCATGAACAGGTGGTTACAGATATTTCCTTATAACACCGGTTTATCCGTGGCGCCGTTTGCAGTATCTGCACTGGTTATTTTACTTACTGCTGTTGCCACAGCAGGTTTTCATTCTGCAAGAGCAGCATTAACAAACCCGGCAAAAAGTTTAAGGACAGAATGAAGAAAAGCCAGAAAGTCAGGAAAGAAGTGAGTAATATTCGTGAAAAGTAAAACGTGAGAAATGAAAAAATCGAATCTCAATATCATAATATCTCAAATCAATCCTTATGTTTAAAAATTATTTTAAAACTGCATTTCGCAATCTTCAAAAAAATAAAACAGCTTCTGCTATAAATATTTTTGGGCTCACCATTGGGCTTACCTGCTGTTTATTAATTGCGCTTTACATTCAACACGAATTGAGTTACGATAATTTCCAGGCAAATGGAGATCGTATTGCCCGTATAATTATGGAATACAATTTTAACGGGAGCAGCGAAAAGGGAAAAGGAAACTATACGAGTGTTCGTGTTGCAGCCGTGTTTCCGAAAGTTTTCCCGGAAGTTGAATCCGCTGTTAAAATGACTCAATATTCACGGGTTGTGCATTACGGAGATAAATTGATTGATGAAAAAAAATTCATGTACGCCGATTCCACTTTCTTTTCTGTTTTTTCATTTCCCTTATTACAGGGAGATTTGCATACTGCGCTTTCGAACGCTTACAATGTTGTGGTAACACAATCAACAGCAAAAAAATATTTTGGCATTGAAAACCCGGTTGGCAAAAGCTTGCAGGTTGGTGATGACGGCAATTTGTATCAAGTTACCGGTGTTATGAAAGATTGTCTGCCCAACTCCCAGATTCAATGTGATTTTGTCGCATCATTTTCATCATTAGGTATTGCAAAAGAATCCGAGGATATTTATTGGGATGCTAACTATACAACATATTTATTGCTGAAGAATAAAGATAACATCGCAACATTACAGGCAAAGCTTCCTGCTTTTATGAAAAAGGAAATGGAAGGACAAGGCGCCACTGTAAATTTCTACCTTGAGCCATTCACTTCCATTCACCTGCATTCCGATTATGACAGTTTTGTTCCCAATAATAATATCGCTTATATCTATATACTCGCTGCTGTTGCCCTGTTCATTCTTATTATAGCATGTTTTACGTATATCAATCTAAGCACTGCACGCTCTCTCGAAAGAGCAAAAGAAGTTGGCGTAAGAAAAGTGATTGGCGCAGGGAAGAAACAATTGTTTTTGCAATTTCTCGGAGAGTCAGCAATTATATGCATTGCAGCCGTTATTTTTAGTTTAATAACTGCAGTTTTGTTATTGCCTGCTTTTAATGAATTAACCAATGAACAACTGCATGCAGATGCATTGTTTTCTGTTTCGTTTATTTCTTTTTCTTTTATAGTTGCAATAATTGTAAGTGTATTGGCAGGAATTTACCCGGCATTTGTTCTTACAGGCTTCCAGCCGGTAAAAGTTTTAAAAGGGTCGTTTAAGAATAATGGCTCGGGGCAGGCGTTACGCAAGTCGCTTATTGTTTTTCAATTCGCGATCTCAGTATTTCTTATTGTTTCCACTTTTATTGTACAGCAGCAATTATATTTTATTCAGCACGTAAAACTGGGTTACAACCGGGATCATGTAATCGTTTTGCCGCTCGATGATAAAATGAAGAACAACCTTGCAGTAATAAAACAACAATTCAAACAAAACGCCGATGTATTAAGCGTTTCCGCCTGTTCCAATTCTCCTGTGGAAGGTGGAGGCGGCTTCAGTATGCGATCTGCTTTTATGCCTGCGGATCAACAGATGACGGTAACTGCAGATCGTGTAGATGAAGATTATGTGAACACAGTGGGACTGCAAATTATTGCAGGAAGAAATTTTACTATGCAGGATATTAAAGATGCTTCAAATGATGACTATCAAAAAAATTCTTTTCATTTCATTATAACTGAGTCTGCGGCAAAACAATTGGGATGGACAGCTCAGGAAGCTGTTGGAAAAAAAATGTTTTTAGGTAACGAACGACCCGGAATTGTTGCAGGCGTGGTAAAAGATTTTCATTTTGAATCTTTGCATACACCAATAAAACCATTTGTATTATTCCCGGAAAACTGGAAGCGGGAAGTACTTGTAAAAGTGTCTGGCGCGCATTTGCAGCAGACTATCTCATACCTTGAATCAAACTGGAAAACATTGGTGCCGCATCGTCCCTTTGAATTTCATTTTTTAGATGAAGACTACGATAAGTTGTATGGCTCAGAAATAAGGTTGGGTACAATCATGAATCTTTTTGCAGGAATTGCAATCGTTCTTGCCTGTCTTGGTTTGTTCGGATTGTCTGCATACACGGTGCAACAGCGTTTCAAAGAAATTGGCATAAGAAAAGTGTTGGGTGCGTCGGTTAGTAATATTGTTGTTGGGCTATCAAAAGATTTTATTTTACTTACCTGTATTGCAATTCTCATCGCCGTTCCGGCAGCGTGGTGGGCATCAGCAAAATGGTTGCAGGGATTTTCTTACCGAACTTCAGTTACATGGAATGTTTTTGCGGCAGCAGCCTTGGCAACAATCCTGCTGGCCGTTATTACCGTAAGCTTCCAGGCAATAAAAGCAGCGATAGCAAATCCTGTAAAGAGTTTGAGAACGGAGTAAGAATCGTGAATAAACAAAATCAATAATTTTTTTTAATCGTATCAATCCCCCGCAATTATGAAGAAACAAGCACTGCTATTCCTGATTTCCTTTTTTATCATCGCTTTAAATGCAGAAGCGCAAACAGTATATGTAAATGCGGCAACAAATACAAAGAAAACAAAAGGCACGGCAAAAGAACAATTTGCTAATATTTACGATGCAGTCAATTATGCCAATATGCTTCATGACAGTGCAGCAGTTATCATCAGACTATCACCCGGTTTATATACGCTGACAAATTCTTTAAAAATTACATCACCAGATACGCTTGCCACAAATAATTATATCATCGAAGCGATGATAATGCCCCGTGATACCAACTGGACGCCTGCTCAAATGCCCGTCATACAGGTTATGGCAGACAGCAATCGGGAAGGCAGGCTGCAGCATGCAAGCGCAGCTTTAGAAATTGAAAGAAATAATGTAAGCATTCGCGGCTTGAAGTTTATTGGCAATCCCAATCCTGCTTCTAAATATTATTATGCTATCGAGCGAAAAAACAAAGCACTTAAGAATCTTGACATTTCCCAATGTTATTTCATCGGTGAAAAAAATTCAACGCCAATACAAGGCGGCATATTTGCGCAGGGCGAAAGCATTCATGTCAGCCATTGCATATTTTATAATTGTAAAAATGCCGTAATGGGATTCATGAATGTGAAAGATTTTTCGCTTACACATTCCATCATTTATGGTGCTTACGAAGGTGCTGTATGGTTGGGTTATGGCAAGGATGCAGACCTGCCTTTCACTTTTCATGATAATATTATTGCCAACGGCAGCTATGTTTTCATCAGCGATAAAGGCGAGCATCATTATTACAATTTCAGCAACTCTGTTATTGCAGGCAACACCTACTATTTAGGCTTTAACGGAGACACACTTTTGCCAGATAATGTAAATAAACCAACAGAAAAAAACATACAGAAAAATGGCAGTGTGGTTTTAAATGAAGTAACAGCAGATGGTGTGCCGAACGATTACCTGCACGTTTCAAAAAAATCTTTGGGCAGCGATATTGATGCAGGCATTTTTATAAACAAACACGAATAAAAAAAATTATGAACCAAACAATAGAATATGAATTAAACATTCGTTGCATCGCACTCTTGTACGCTTTGTTCAATACTGATCTGAATCCGCCGATAGTCGGACAGGCGTACAAGTGAGTGACACAACAGGCGATGAACAAAGAATAAAAAGCTAAGTACATAAAATTTATATCACACCACTTATAACATGTAATTATGATAACGAATTTTTTTAAAACGACTTTTCGAAATCTCTGGAGGAATAAAACCTACAGCTTCCTTAACATATTTGGTTTGGCAATTGGTATTGCCTG
>JAHEZC010000007.1 GCA_023251275.1 Parafilimonas sp.
AAAAGCCGCCGCGGGTGACAATGAAAAAAAAGCGGGTATAGATGTGATGATCGCCCTTGATGTAAGCAAAAGCATGTGGAGCGAAGATGTAAAACCCTCAAGACTGGATAAAGCAAAGCAATTTATTAACCTGCTCATTGACCGTTTGGGTGATAACCGCATTGGTCTTGTTGTATTTGCTGGTCAGGCTTTTCTGCAAATGCCTTTGACATCGGATGCTGTAGCTGCAAAAATTTTTGTTTCTAATGCTTCACCGGATGCTGTTCCTGTGCAGGGTACTGCTATCGGCGATGCACTTCAGTTGTGTGACAATTCCTTCAATACAAAAGAGAAAAAATATAAAGCGGTGATATTGATATCAGATGGTGAAGATCATGATAACAGATCAAAAAATCTATTGCAGCAGTTGTATGATCACGGTGTAATAGTCAATACGGTTGGTGTCGGAAGTCCCGAAGGCAGCCCGATCATTGAACCTGGTACAAATAGTTATAAGATGGACGCCAACGGGCAAACCGTTATTACACGTTTAAATGAAAAAGGGCTGCAGGAAATTGCGCAAAAAACGGGGGGTATTTACCGCCACCTCGATAATGGAGTTGTCACCTCCGCAGAGATAATGGAATCGCTGAATAATATGGACAAGAAATTAATTGACAATAATAATATAAATAGCACAAAGCAGTATGCATCTTTTTATCCTTTGTTTCTTGCGTTGGCTCTGCTGATGCTCACAGGTGAAATTTTTATTCCTGAAACAAAAAAACAAACTGCATGAAAATAATAATGTTCATTGCGTTGTCCAGTCTTGTGATGATTGATCTCAATCTCAATGCACAGCAATCAAACAGCCTCGTGCAAAAAGGCAATGAAGCGTACAGAAAAGGAGATTATAAAAATGCGGCAGAATTATACAGGCAGGCATTAATGAATAATGCAGGTAACATCACTGCAAAATTCAATCTCGGAAATGCTTTACAAAAGGAGAATGATCTGGCTTCCTCCGAAAAAGAATACAATGATGCAGCAGGTAATGCCGCAGAAAGCGATCTGAAGGCAAAAGCTTTTTACAATAAAGGATTATCACTTATCAGGCAAAAAAAAATACAGGATGCTATAGATGCCTTCAAGCAATCACTCAAACTTCAGCCCGCTGATGATGAGGCGCGGGAAAATTTACAAAAAGCAATGAATGAATTAAAACAACAACAGCAAAAACAGCAACCACAGAAGCAGCAGAATAAACAAAACAAGCCTGAAAAAAAACAGCAAAACAGGCAGCCAAATTTGCAAATGATGGAACAAAAATTCAATGAATTGCGCAACCAGGAAAAGCAGTTGCAGAAAATGCTGCAGAAAAAAACAACAAACGCTCAGCCGGATAAAGACTGGTAAGCATTCATCAAAACACTTTTCAAAACCTGCCAGGACTCTTAATATAAAACCCTGGCAAGGGCTTTAAATTTTGTTAGTAATAATTTAGACGCAGCAATCATTAATTTTGCTGTTCTGGAAAAGAGATATACACTATGCAGTTATATTGCAATTCACTCACTCAATACAGCCGGTTACAAACCAGAGAAGTAAAGATTGGTGATTTATTGCTGGGCAATTTTCATCCCATTCGTGTGCAGACGATGACCACTCCGGATACAATGGATACTATTGCTACTGTTGAACAATCCATCCGTTGCATCGAAGCAGGCGCAGAGTTGGTACGCATTACTGCACCAAGTAAAAGGGAAGCAGAAAATCTCCTCCACATAAAAAACGAATTACACAAAAGAGGATACCGTACGCCGCTTGTCGCTGATATACACTTTACACCCAATGCTGCAGAGATCGCAGCACGTATTGTAGAGAAAGTGAGAATAAATCCCGGCAATTATATTGATAAAAAGAAATTTGAGTTTATTGAATACACCGATAAGGAATATAATGAGGAAATAGACAGGATAAGAAAACGCTTTACACCTTTGGTGAAAATCTGCAAAGAATATGGAACAGCCATGCGTATCGGCACCAATCATGGCAGCCTGAGTGACCGCATCATGAGCCGCTACGGAGACACACCTATGGGGATGGTAGAAAGTGCAATGGAATTCCTGCGTATTGCACGCGGTGAAAATTATCACCAGGTTGTATTAAGTATGAAAGCGAGCAATCCAAAAGTAATGGTGCAGGCATATCGCTTACTCATTAATAAAATGTTTGAAGAATTCAATGAATGTTACCCTTTGCATCTTGGCGTAACAGAAGCGGGGGATGGTGAAGACGGAAGAATAAAAAGTGCAACAGGTATTGGTACATTGATGGAAGATGGAATTGGAGATACCATAAGAGTATCACTGACAGAAGATCCTGAATTTGAGATACCCGTATGCAATGATCTTGTTAAGCGCTATCATCACCGTGAACATCATGCGCATATAGAAGAAGTCGGGAAATCGGGGAGTCAGAAAGTTGGGGAGTCGGAAATTCCGAAAGTCCGAAAGTCGGGAAGTCAGGAGAATGAAAGTGATAGTTCGTACTTCTTACTTAGTACTTCAAACTTCTCCCTTCCTTATTCGCCGTTTTCTTATCAGCGCAGATTAACGAATGAAGTCTCAAACATTGGCGGCAGGCATGTACCGGTTGTTGTGGCAGATTTTTTTCAGAAAGAATCAATACAGGCTGATGATCTTAAATCAGCCGGCTATAGTTACAATAGTGCAACAGATAAATGGAATATCAGTGATGGCGCTGCAGACTATATCTATACTGCAAAAAAAATTCTGGATTTTGCTTTGCCCGGCACATTAAAAGTAATCTGCGATGCTTATGCATGGCAAAAGGTCATCGTTTCACAAGATGGCATCGAAGAAAAATATTTTCCGCTTTTCCAGGGTGTTGAATACCTCGACATTAAGGAAAAATCATCAACGCTGAATTTCATAGGCATGGATACGCATGCTATTGATAAAGAAGTAAAAGAAAAAATTTTTGAAGATGCAGCGAATGATCCTGCTGCGGTTTTTTGTTTATTCTCCACTAATAAACACACAATGCCCGACGTACGCAGAACAATGATTGAACTGATGGAAAGAGAAATAAAAACACCGGTGATCCTTTGTGTGGAAAGCCATCTTTCTTCTGTTGATGAGCAACTCATTCAATTCTCTATAGAAGCAGGCGCGCTGCTGCTTGATGGAATGGGAGATGGCATTTGGCTGATGAATGATCCGAAGAAAATGCATCATACAAAAGTTAGCGGAAGAAATTATATTCCTGTCAATAATAATCATGAATTTCTGAATGCAGCATCTTTCTCCATTTTGCAGGCAACACGAACCCGTATTTCCAAAACAGAATATATTTCCTGCCCTTCCTGCGGCAGAACGCTTTTTGATTTGCAGGAAACGACAGCAAAAATCCGTGCACGCACTACGCATCTTAAAGGTGTCAAGATTGCCATTATGGGTTGTATTGTAAATGGTCCCGGCGAAATGGCAGATGCCGATTTCGGTTATGTAGGCAGTGGCATAGGTAAGATAACCCTGTACAGGGGAAAGGAAATCGTGAAAAGAAATGTGGAAAACGAAGTGGCCGTTGATGAACTCATTAATTTACTGAAAGAAAATGATGCATGGATTGAGCCTGTTCAGAATGTCTCCTGAAGAAATTATTTTTAACCAGGCAATTTTAATTGCCTTAATATTTGCCGCTCTCTTTTGCAGAAATTTTTATTTGCCGGGCATTAATACTTTCAGATAATTTTTCTTGCAGATAAAACATGAACAGATAAAATTCACTCTATGCTGCAAACCGATTTCCTTGTTGTTGGATCAGGAATAGCCGGCCTTACTTATGCGTTAAAAACAGCAAAACATTTTCCTGGTAAGAAAATTACAGTCATCACAAAAACACGGGAAGATGAAACCAATACCAAATATGCGCAGGGTGGTATTGCAGGTGTATGGGATGCTGTGAATGACAGCTTTGAAAAACATATTGAAGACACTTTGATTGCCGGTGATGGCCTATGCAATGAACATATTGTGGAGATTGTAGTGTAAGAAGGAGTTGACCGAATAAAAGAAATAATAGGATACGGTACAAGATTTGACAAAAATGTAAGTGGTGATTATTCTTTAGGAAGAGAAGGCGGTCACAGCGAGCACCGCATACTGCATCATAAAGATATCACCGGAAAAGAAATAGAAAGAGCATTGCTTGAAGAGATGAAGGCATACGAAAACATTCATCTTATCAATCACTGTTTTGTGCTTGATCTTATCACCCAGCATCACCTCAATTATCTAATCACAAAATCAACTCCTGACATTACCTGTTATGGAGTATATGTATTAAACCTGCTGAATAACCAGATAGAAAAAATTCTTTCAAAGATCACCGTACTGGCAACAGGCGGTTGCGGACAGGCATATCGTACAACGACCAATCCGAAAATTGCCACAGGAGATGGCATCGCAATGGCATACCGGGCAAAGGGTAAGATCGAGAACATGGAGTTCATGCAATTTCATCCTACTGCTTTATATGAGCCTGGAATATCACCGTCATTTTTAATAACAGAAGCCGTGCGTGGCGATGGCGGTATCCTGAGAAATAAGGAAGGCGATGCTTTTATGGAGCATTACGATATACGCAAAGACCTTGCCCCGCGGGATATTGTTGCAAGAGCTATTGATAATGAAATGAAACGTGCGGGTACAGAGTATGTATATCTTGATTGCAGGCGCCTCGATAAAGAAAAATTTATTCATCACTTTCCGAATATTTATCAGAAATGTATGAGCATTGGCATTGATGTGATGAAGCAGATGATACCCATAGCGCCTGCAGCGCATTACAGTTGCGGGGGGATAAAAACGGATGAATGGGGCAGAACTTCGATACAACGCTTATATGCCTGCGGTGAATCTGCCAGCACAGGATTGCACGGCGCCAACCGTCTTGCGAGCAACAGCCTGCTGGAAGCAATGGTATTTGGCCACAGGTGTTTTGTTGACAGTGTTGAAAAAATTAACGGCATCAGTTTTCAGCAGGATATTCCCGACTGGAATGCAAGCGGAACCACTGAACCAAAGGAAATGATCCTGATCACACAAAGTATGAAAGAACTGCAGCAGGTGATGAGTGATTATGTGGGCATAGTGCGCAATGATGTACGGTTACAGAGAGCCATGAAACGGTTGGATCTGCTGCATGAAGAAACAGAAGAATTATACGAAACCACAAAAGTATCGCCGCAGTTGTGTGAGCTGAGAAACCTCATCACAGTGGGTTATCTTATCGTGAAAGGCGCACAGTTCAGGAAAGAAAGCAGGGGATTGCATTACAACACTGATCATCCCGGAAAAAGCCCTTTGTTGCAAAACATCATACTGTAACCAAACGAAAATTACCTTTGAGTCTTATTGATTTATCATGTATTATTTAGTGTATGGAATTTTTTATCTGCTTTCCTTACTTCCCTGGCGGGTATTGTACCTGGTAAGCGATGCCGGATATGCTATTGTTTATTACCTGGTACGCTACAGAAGAAACGTCGTGATGCATAATCTCAAAATAGCATTTCCCGAAAAAACAGATACTGAAAGAAAAAGAATCGCTAAAGATTTTTACAAAAATTTTGCAGATAATTTCATGGAGGTCATTAAGCTTGTTTCTATTTCCGAAAAGGAACTTAACAGACGTTTTACCTGTGATTATAATGTAGTGAATGATTTATATATTACCGGTAAAAATGTACAGTTATTGTCAGGTCATTTTTTTAACTGGGAATTTGCCAATCTTGCCTTTTCTAACAATTTTGTTTACCCGCTTATCTGTGTATATATGCCTGTGACCAACAAAATTTTCGACAGGTTGTTTCGTAAAATGCGAAGCAGGTTTGGCTCAAGGCTTGTGGCAGCGACAGAATTTGCCAGGCAGTTTGTTCCCTTTACACGGGGAAGATATGTTTGCGGGCTTGTAGGAGATCAAAGCCCCGGAGGCCCAGACAATGTTTACTGGACAAGATTTTTCGGCAGGATGACCCCTTTTGTAAAAGGGCCTGAAAAAGGTGCAGTCAGGCTTGATGCTGCTGTAGTGCTGAGCTCCTTCATTAAAGTAAAAAGAGGGTATTACAGGTGTAAATTGAAATTACTTACTGCCGATCCAAAGTCTCTCCATGCGGGAGATATAACCAGGCAGATGATTGCATTTATCGAGGAGACGGTTCGAAAATATCCGGCCAATTATTTGTGGAGCCACAGAAGATGGAAATGGGAATTTGAGGAAGATAAATATGTGAAGAATGTGATATAAACAGATTTAAGGTTGTCAACCTCCTCGGGGTTGTCAACCTGCCCACATAAAGAAATTCATAAAATTTATTAGCTGCTGATAAAGGCCAATTCCATCCAATTTCCAAAACACGTATTTTTGAATAAACATTCAGGTAAATGACAGCGGAACAAAGTCTTAAATTGTTTGAAATTGTAAACAGGCATTTTAAAAATGAAGAAGATGCCCGCTTATTTGTACTTGAATTGGACAATCTGATTACAGAACGTACAAAGGAAGAGGCTAAACAATCAACTACTAAAGAAGACCTTGTACGCGAAATCAGTAATGCCAAAATTGATCTGATAAAATGGATGTTTGGCTTTTGGGTTACCCTTGTTTTGTTAATATTGGCTAACTGGTTTTTTAAACACTAACTTTATTTTTTCGAAGGAGTGTGATCAGGTAACGGTAACTCTCATTTTTTTACCAGTTTTATTTGGGTTCCCTGATCCCTTTCTGATATTATATACACATCATAATTGATCTGCTTCGATCTTTGTTGAATATTTTTTAACCCGTATCCCTGAGAATTTTCATTCATATCAAAACCATCTCCATCATCCATTATTTCCAGTATCAGCTTTTTGTTTTCTCCCGAAAATTTCAAAATTATATTGCTGCAATTGGAATATTTAATGCTGTTGTTGATGGCTTCTTTTGCGATGAGCAATAAATTTCGTTTTTCTTCCTTTGAAAATGTATAAACCCCGGCTTCTCTAGTGATGGTACAATCCATCTCTATATTTTTTGCATTGGTAAGCGGTATGTAAAAAACCTTTAAGCGGTTTATCAATGCTTCTGTTGAGTCAAGCGTATCATCCAGTATCCAGATCATATCTCTGAGGCTTGCAATAGCCGTATCGAGATTGTCTTTTACATTTTCAAGATATTGCCTCGTCTGTTGAGGAACCTGGATCGCCATGTGAGCAAATATTTTTATAGCATTTAAAGTGCTGCCGAGGTCATCGTGCAGATCGCTTGCGATATCCCGCCGGATCTGTTGTTGCTTTATCAATTGACTGATACGGTAGCGGTACAGGCCAATCACCAATGATGCAATAGCTATTGCAATGAGAATTTTGAACCAGATAGTTTGAAACCATTTTGGAAGAAAAACAAGGTTTATTTTTTTCGGCTGAGACCAGATGCCGTCTTCGTTGGCTGCTTTTATTTCCAGCGTGTAAGTGCCGGGATTCAAACCGATAAGATTTACAAAATTTTGTGTATTAAGGTTAATCCAATCTTTTTGCAACGGTTCAATTTTATAAGCATAAGTTGTTCTTTCAGGATTGGAATAATTAATCCCGGAAAAAGAAACGGTTGTTTGTAAAACATTGTTGGGAATAGTTAAAGACTCAAGCAAAATGTTACTGGTATCTATGATGCCTTTAGTCGTTTCAGCTTTTATATTATCAATATAAAGTATTGGGGGAACAGTGTTGGTTGAAAAATATTTGGGATCTATAATAGTAAAACCATTGAGCCCGCCTGCATAAATTAAATTGTTGGATTGAATCCCGCAAAATTCTTCAAAGGCATTGGAATGTAAACCATCGGATTGATAATAATTTTTTATTTTGCCGGTGGAAATATTTAACACCGACATCCCATTATTACTCGTTGCAATGATCAGGCTGTCCCTGTAGCAAAACACTTTATACACACCATCATTACACAAGCCTTCTTTTGCCGTAATCAATCGTCTAAACTGAAATGATTTGTCTGTTTCAATAATGCCCCTTCCATACGCGGCAAACCAATAGCTTGTTTTGCTTTCGCACATATCAAACAGCATGTTCAATGCTCCTGTTTCTCCTGGCTTTCGTATGGCAAATTCCTTTGATTCTTTTGTAAGCGGGTTGAATTGAAAAACAGAATTGTGTGATAATACCCAGAAATGGTTGTCTGCACTTTTAAAAAGCCGGTTAATCATTCGGAGGTTTTTTATTCTGGTTCGGGGCGTATCATTGTGATATATTTCGATGCGTGGAATAGCTGAATTCCATTCATAAAGGCCCTTTTGCCAAAAGCTGCTGAAATAAACCAGCGAATCATCATAGCGAAGGGCGCCGTTCAGCAACACATCCTGCATCTTTTTCATCAGTATTTCGTTGCTGCCTGTTTTTACAAGAACATTATTTCTCAGTTCAAAAAGGCCCCCGGCATTTGAAACAAAAACTTTTTCATTCCTGTCTTTATAAATCATCAGGCAGGTATTGACCGCATCAATCAGTTTAATTTCAGAGGAATTTATATTCACCTTATATAAGCCATCTGCTGCGCCGCAATAAACTACGGAATCATTGTACGGAAGCAGACAGTAGGCGTGCTTTATTTTTGTATTTGAATACTGAGATTTGTAAAAATATTTAAACGGTTTCCGGGTATTTGAAAAGCTGGCCAGGCCTTCCTGTGAACCTGCCCATACATTTCCGGAGCTGTCGCAAAATATCTGCAGCAGCCTTTTAAACCAGTAATCTTCATTGCTGTTTTCGGGAGATACTTTCGTATATTCTTTTGTGCGTAAATTATAGGCATAGAGAGACTTGTCATCAGACATCCATAAGTTATTGTAGCGGTCCCCGGTACAGGAAAAAATTTCGACACTGTCGAAAAACATATTGGTCGGATGAGGTCTTGTTTCGATTTTTTGGTTGTCGAAAAAAAATGCTCTGACGCCCCAGCTTGTTGCAGTATATATATAGCCATCACCGGAAATATAACAATCCGTGAACAATAATTTGGAACCCCTGTTGTAAAAATTTATTTCGGAAGCAGGGATAATTCTTTCTATGGACAGATTGGATGCATTTAAAACAATAATGCCGTAATTATCGCAAAAGAGCCAGATTCTTTCAAAATGGTCTGTTACAATTTTTGCAACATTCAATGCCGGATGCCCGGCTAATTCATTTAAAAAATCAAAGCTGATATATTTACCCGTTTTGAGATCATAAGCGTATAAGTCATCGTTGGCGCCAATCCATAGTGTATCGTTAAGAAGGCAAATACTTTTGAGCCATTTGCCGGATAAAGCCTTATTTTTATCATCAACAGTTATTCTTTTTGATATGGTATTTGTTTTTATATCTATTGCACAGATTTCGCCATAAGAAACAGCAACCCAGATAAACCCCCTTTTTTTGTCTTCCGCTATGTCAGATACAAGGCTTCCGCCTATTTGCCTCGCCGGAGGTGATTGCTTATTAATTACAAGAAATTTGCTTCCGTCAAAACGGTTCAATCCTGCCTGCGTACCTATCCAGAAAAATCCATAAGAATCACGGATTATTTTTGTAATATAGTAGCTGCTGAGACCTTCGCCCTGTGTATATGATTTTATTGAAACCAGCTTTGTTTGCTGACCAAATGAAGGAATAGAATATATGATCAAAATAAATATTGAAATCAGCAGGGAGTATTTTTTCATGATCTTTAAATCTACGCAAATGGATGACAAATTTAAAAAGTGGGCAATTATTTTTTTGATCAGGGCAGTGGATGAGTCTGCCAAACAAGCTTTAACGGTGATAGAGCAGCTTAAAGCTGCAGAGATTAATCCCGCGATTGAGATAATAATATGGCTGCATGTTACCACTGAAAATGTCCCAAACGATTATCCGAGAGGGAATAAACCATCAAGATATAAGACAACGAATCTTTTCTATGAAATCAAAGGCAACCAATTAAATTGCCTGGGTGAAAATGCCGGCCTCAGTATTAAAAAACCGGAAGATATTACTGATTTTTTCAAAGAGCAGGTAATAAACAGGTTTATTGTTGAAAAATATATATTGTTTACGTGGGGCCACGGAACAGACTTTGCGATTTTTCAATATGGCGTGGGCATGCTTACCATGACTGATCTTAGCAATGCAATTACCAATGCATTTGGAAATAGAAAAATTGATGTAATAGTAATGTTTAATTGTTTCCAGCAATTCTTTGATACAGGTTATGAACTGAGCTGCAGTGCAGATTACCTCCTGGCTTTCGAAACATTTATGTATTTCGAAAATGACTTGGATTATAGCGTCATTCTCGAAAAATTGTCAGGTGAACCGGCTATTTCAACAAGGGCAATTGCCAGTTTCATAATAAATTCTTTCGCAGCTAAAGGAGATGGAAATGCAGAACAGAAAAATGATACCGCGTTTTTTGCCAATGATCTCTCATGGTATGACGACATGGCAAGACTGATAGATGAAATGGCAGTAATAATGATAAATAATTCAGAGAATTCTTTTCACAAAATACAGGCTGCAAGAGAAAAGTGTGAATATATTCGTTTTGCAAGCGATAAACATGCGTTAATTGACTTTAAAAAATTCTTACTGTCATTATACGATTTAGCCCCTCAATTGTTTCCTGAAGACCTTTACGGGAGGATGATTTATTATTTCAATAAAATTGTGTTGGAGGAGAAATTTATTGGGGAAGTATACAAGCAGGAAAGAGGAGATAAAACTATTTCTCCTTCGGGTTTTTCCATTTACTTTCCGGCCACAAAGGATAAGTATAACACTAATTACTCAAATTTGTTTTTTACTGAAGAATCACCCTATGCAACAAAGTTCACCAAAATGTTTCGATGGAGTAATTTTATATCAGAATACATAAAATGTACTAAAAGAAATCCGGTTCAAGGCATTTCTTAATATTGTTTTCAGCCAAACAATTCTTGTATTATCCTCCGCCGCCAGGTACTTTCCTTGAATTGATTACTACGGATATTTGCATTACACTTGTCTTATCATCGGGGTTTTTCGTTACTGTTACAGCAAGGCCATTACTATATACTCCGCCCTCCTCAATTATATCTACATACGTATCTTTCGTTGTACTGGAATCGTCAGTAGGTTTTGGAATTTCCGAAGAGTGTATCCCGATTTCAATTAATAATTTTTGACCATCTTCCAGAAACCTGATTTTGGGCATATTCAATATGCCTCCCTCTGTATTGGCAATATCTTTGTTTAATTCAACTCTGCGTTCCATAAGTAAAGTTTTATTGGTGAATAAAAGTATTAATAATACCATCAGCATTTATTGCTGATTGAAAATATTTTTTATTTTAGAATAGTGCTTCCGCCAATGCAATGTTTCCTGAATCTAACCCGCGTGTTTTAAAAAATGGGTTTAGGGTCAGGGCTGATAATCTCCGGGTTCAGGAGGTTGTCAACGGCACAGCTAATCATTTTTATGCATGCAATCTTCCTGTATTCTGCTTATAACCATTTGGTGTTTTTCAAAACTGCGAAGAATTATATCCGGTGCAAAAAGCTGCATTCTGTTTTGCGTTGTTCCATTATTGCTAACAAAATTATTTTTCATGACTTGCAAAGACAACGGGAAAAAAGCCCTTTATTACCCCCGTATTTTTCCCGGTATGCGGGCAGGGTTTCACACCATATTTTTTTAAAAACCCAATTTGTTTAAAAAAAGAAAAACTGACAGAACCCTTTGCAGTCCTGCATTTCCCGTGCAGGAGCATTTAATAAGTTACAGGTAAGTTGCCGGCAACTCTTGCACTGAGGCTGAATAACTGCTTATATTGCAACAATTCAATTGCTTTAGAAAATAATCTTATTTTTAAAAGCTATAAACCCCCAAACGATTGAAGTCACGCTCAGATTAAAAATCTCAGCATCAGTGGGGGGAACGAATCCGTTACTTTTTATTTCTGCTTATGCCTGGTACCAGATATATTGCCATCGTTGACGATCACACGATACTGAGAAAGGGTCTAGCAATGCTGATCAATATGTTCCCAAATTATAAAGTATTGTTCGATGCATCAAATGGCAGGGATTTTATCAGCAGGTTGCAACCATCTCAATTACCTGATATTGTTTTATTGGATATCAGTATGCCTGAAATGGACGGCTATGTTACGGCAAAATGGTTGCTGGTTAATTATCCTCAAATACAGGTGCTTGCCCTGAGCACGATGGATGCGGAGGCCGCTATTATAAAAATGATAAAACACGGCGCCAAAGGATATGTGCTGAAAGATGCAAGCCCTGCTGAACTGAAGCTTGCTTTTGATGAAGTGATGAGTAAAGGATATTTTTATAATGAAGTCATTACAAGAAAAGTGATGCAATCCATTAACCTCCTGGCTGATGAAAAAAATGAAACCGGTATTTTTGCCAGACTCAGCGACCGCGAACTGGAATTTCTGAAATCAGCCTGCAGCGAGAAAACGTACCAGCAGATTGCAAAGGAAATGTTTGTAAGCGAACGAACAGTTGACGGTTACCGGGAAGCCTTGTTCAGGAAGCTCAATGTGTCCAGCCGTGTGGGGCTTGTGCTCTTTGCAATTAAAAATAACCTGGTGAAGGTATAATCTCACGCTATTGGTTTTTGCCGGGATTATTTTCCTTAGCAATTCTTCATCCTGGGGTGAATCCATATTTTTATTCTCATTTTCTTAACGCAAAGTTTTTCATGATCATCCCGCCTGTCTTTACATTTGAGTTTTCTCTTACTGCATTATGAAAGCATCCTTTGCAATAATCGTTTTATTTCTATGTTCTTTTTATCCATATAAGAATGCTGCGATAGATACACAGGAAGGACGCTCTGCTTATGAATTGCTGAATACGATCAGGACAAAACCCGCAGCTTATTCACCAATACTTTCTGTTGATCTCAACGCAGTAAAACCGATGCCAAACCTCAGGTGGAATGATACACTGGCAAAAGCTGCCGAAGCAAAAGCGCTGGATATGGCAAACAGGAATTATTTCAGCCATGTGGACCTTGATGGATTAGGGATGAATTACTATATCAATAAGGCAGGTTATCAGTTGAACAAGGAATTTCTGAAAAATGATAAAAGCAATTTTTTTGAATCAATATATGCCGGTTCTGTTTCAGGTGAAGACGCTATAAAAGACCTGATCATTGACAGCAAGAATCCCGGTCTCGGACATCGCAATCATTTATTGGGCATTGGTGACTGGAATGCTTCTCTTACTGACATCGGCATAGGGTTCGCCAGGACAGATGGCAATTCAAAATACAAGTCCTATATGTGCGTGCTGATTGCCAAGCACAACTGGTAATAATAATTCTCCCCCTCTGAAAGCATAATATCATGTACTGCAATGCGTAATAGACGAAGCAACAGTAGTACTAAAGCTCAATCGAGGCGCAGAAAGAAACGGGCTGTATATCGTTTCTTTCTTGACTTTTTTCTTTACTTTTTTGTGTCAAGACAAAAAAGTAAAGAAAGAAAATTTGAGAATTCAGAGACAAAAAGTAAACAGGAAAATTCCTTTTGGGCAGGTATGAATAGTCGAAAATATATTATTCTGAATAATCATTATGAAAGAATCGGAATACATGGTAATGGATATAATATCTTTCACTTAAAAATCCAATGATATGGGAGTGATGCTTCAGGCTTTTTATTGGGATTGCCCCAGGGAAGATAACCAGGAATTCAACTGGTGGAATTACATAATAGCCAAAGTTCCTTCTTTAAAGCAAACAGGGTTTACTGCATTATGGCTTCCGCCTGCAGCCAAAGCTGCAAACCTGAATGGTATGTCAATGGGTTACGATCCTTATGATTTTTACGACCTGGGAGAATATGATCAAAAAGGTTCTGTGAAAACATGGTTTGGTTCAAGGGATGAATTAAAAGACCTTATCACAACAATTCATCTCCACGGTATGCAGGTGTATGCAGATTTTGTGTTGAATCACAATAATGGCGGTGATGAAATCGAAATAAATCCCATTGACGGAAAAAAGCGATGGACCAAATTCTCACCGGCAAGCGGAAAGTTTGAAAGGGACTGGCAGAGCTTTCATCCCTCAGAATTTGAAAGATGGGATAATATGGAATTTGGTGAAATGCCTGATCTCTGCCATCGTTCACCTTATGTATATAGTGAAATGCTGGAACTGGCAAGATGGATGATAGAAGATATAGGGTATGATGGATTCCGTTATGATTTCGTATTGGGCTACGGCGGATGGCTGGTGAAGTCCATTTTGGAAAGAAGATATACAAGACAGGATAGATTTGATTTTTCACCATTTGGAGTAGGCGAATGTTGGGATAATGACCGCACCATAGACCAGTGGCTTGATGAAGTGAACAACTGGTCAGATAATCCCGGTACTGCATTTGATTTTCCACTAAGGGAGAAGTTGAAAAGCCTTTGCGATGAATATGGGTACAGCCTTGTAAACATGGTCACCGGGGGCACTGTGAGTGATGAACGCCCCGCAAGCGCAGTTACGTTTGTTGAAAACCATGATATTGTACGTATATCTCCTGTCGTCAATGATAAAATGCTTGCTTATGCCTGGTTACTCACACATGAGGGTTATCCATGTGTATTCTGGCATGATTACTTTAACCTGGGGCTTGCACAGGAAGACAGTAAAAACGGCATTGCTGCTTTGATAAATGTACACGAACAATATGCGACTGGCAGGAAGAAAATTTTATATGTGGATGATGACTTGTATATCATGCAAAGAGAAGGAATAAACGATCAACCGGGATTGGTTTTTGTGCTGAACAATAATGGGGACACCTGGAAGGGAGAGACTGTTTATACCGGCCGTGCGGATACACAGTTTACTACGTTAGCATGGAGAGGAAAAAACGATGACGGCATTCCTGCAGATAAATTGACTGATAAAAACGGATATGCAGATTTTTGGGCGCCTCCACGCGGTTACACAGTATATGTGCCTGTCGGGTGATGCGGACTTTTAAGTGAACTTATCATTTAATTTAAAGGGAGAGGTGAGCGCTTTTATTCAATACCCTGCCACTCGCTGTTCACTACTCACTGCTCACCGTATTTTGCTTTAATCACCTTAGTTTTGCGCCATGCTTACAATTGAATTGTCGAATCTTCGCTTTCACGCTTATCATGGCTTTTATGAGGAGGAAAAAATATTAGGCGGCGATTTTGAAGTAAATGTCAGCATACTGCAT
>JAHEZC010000008.1:0-13270 GCA_023251275.1 Parafilimonas sp.
AACTGCTTTTTTTTGACAATAAATCCATTACTGTGACCGATACTTTTTTCATATTTTCTTTATCACCTGTCAGTTCATATCCTTCAGCGAGGCTATCAAATAAGTTGGGATCATCCGCATGCAATTCTGTATTCAATTTGAAGACCTCAATGGCCTCTTTATATTTCTTTTCATTAATAAAAGTATAACCAAGTCCATTCAGGTTATACCATTGCATGATATTGCTGAGCGTGTCATCTTTAACTGTATTTCTTACAATGCCTGTTGCCTGTTCAATTCCTTTTGTTCGTATAATATATTCAAATTCGTCTTTGTCAGGTGCTGGTTTTACCGCATTTAAGACCGTTATGTTCCAGAGCGAATCCTGTATTTGGTTGAGAACAGGCCTGTTGGATAAAAATGCATTTGCAGTTGCCTCCTTTTTTAATTCAGCGTTAAAGAAATTAAGCAGGTACAAAGAAGCTATTTCAAATGATTGCCGGATATTATTTTTTTGTTCACCCCTGTTATTCAGAAAAATCGTGGAAGTATATCCTTCGGCAGCAAAATCCCAATGGTGTAAGCCTGGCTGATTCAACAAAAGGCGATAGCGCTTTGCAAACTTTGATTTGTTTTCGAATTCATTGATAAATTTCTCCTGTTTGGATAAATCACGGCTGAAGATGTGCAGGAACGGTGCACGCAGTCTATTGGGTACATAATAGTTTGAAGATGAAAAGTTCTGGAATAACCCATCCATATAGATACCACTCTCAATATCTGCTACCGCTTTTATCCTATACTCATTCATTGCAAATAATACCTGGCTGAAACCCGATCCGCTGAAACCGAAGGTTCCGATTTTATCAATATCAATTGCTGCATTTTTCTCCAGATATGAAATAGTAAAGCGCATATCGGTTATCGCTTCTGCTGCAGACAGGGCGAATGAGAAAGGATCATCCGTTTCCAGCATCGCCACTACATAACCATTGCTTGCCAACATTTCATTGCTAACGGAAGTGGACAATGATCGCAGCATACCAATAAGTAATGGGTACTTTCCTTTTAGTGGTTCTGCATCGGCTTCTGCCACCATGGACGTACTCAATAATTTTTTCCATGCCTCATCGTTTGTTTTTCCAAACCATCCTTCGACGGAACGTCGCCTTCCGTTTACAATTTCTTCTTTACGTGTATTGTCTATTTTTTCGTTAGTTGTTTTCAGCAGATAGTTATAGCAATAATCCTCATAAGTTATTTTTCTATTCACGGAATTTACCTTTGCCGGATACCAAAGATGCACGGCAATCTTTCTGTGCCGTTCCCCTTCGTTCTTTTCTCCGAGATAATTATATTCAGGCTTCGCGATCCTCGTTTCGTCAGTTAGTGTAAATATTTTAAACCCTACCGCATACTTACCGACAGGCAGTTTTTCATAAACAGGATTGGTTTGGGCTGAAACGATACCTGGAATAATCACTAAGATCATTACAATGCAGTTTTGTAAGGCCTTATTTATTTTCATACATACACTATTTTAGTTTTTCCCATTCACCATTTCGCCATGACCATAGTTCATTGCATGTTTCTATGTCAGGCTAAATAAAAATGATTATCCCAAAAGAGTAATGGCATCATGCGCATAGGAAAAAAATTCCTGTAAAATAAAATCCTGCACCAGCCAATTCCTACCGAACCGATAATACCGGAAGATGTTTTATAACTGTGAAAATCTTTTTAACAGTTTTTATACATCTCTCAATAAAATTTTACAGAATTAAAAATTTTACTCAGAGTACTTAAAAATGTTTTGACGGAAGAAAGATTTTCATTAAAGTAGTATGATAGTGTGTCGAGTTAGCACAGAATGCGAAATAAATATACAATAACACAGAGCGGTTGGCGATATTAAACCAAAGAAAATTTATTAAATTTGAACAAATTTTTCTTTTATGCTTTCGAATCTTAAGCAGGAGCTTCTTGATAAAATAACCGCAACAGAAGATGAAAATCTTCTGTTGCTTATCAAAACTGATATTGAATACTTTACCCGGGAAGGCGCAGCAGATATAACAGATAGCTTAACTCCGGAAGAAAAAGAAGAACTCATTACACTTGCCAATGAACCTGATGAAAAGGACACCCATAATTTAGAAGAATTTAGAAAAGCTACGCAGAGATGGCGTACCAGATAATTCTTAAAAAAGATTTACCGGTAAAGTCGTAAAACTCCTTTCATACCTTGAAAGAGAATGGGGTGAAAAAGTCGCTGATGATTTTCTCAAAAAAATTGATAAGCGCATAACAATGCTTTCCAGTCAGCCTTATATTGGCAGCCCTTAGGAGAGCTTAAAAAATGTCAGAGGGATACTTATCACAAAGCATAACAGGGTATTTTATAAAATATCAGGTAATAAAGTTATCATACTTAATATGAAAGACACAAGAATGAATCCAGGGAAAAGCCATACAAAAAAGTAATTATCTTCATTTCATGAAAATCCGCCTTGCTCATCCTTCTGATGCTGCTCAGCTTTTATCTATCTATCGTCCATTTATTGAAAATACGGCTATTACATTCGAAACAAACGTGCCATCAGAAAAAGAATTTGCAGAAAGAATTATTTCCTATACAAAAAAATATCCCTGGCTTGTTGCAGAGGTCAATGGAATTGCGGCAGGCTATGCCTATGCTGTAAAACACAGAGAAAGAGAAGCCTATCAATGGTGCGTGGAAAGCTCTGTATATGTGCATGAAGATTTCCGCGGCCAGGGAATTGCCCAACAATTATATGAAAAGCTTTTTGGGTTACTGAAAGAAATGGGATTCGTAAATGTTTATGCAGGCATCACATTACCAAATGAAAAAAGCTACCAACTGCACACAAAGCTGGGATTTACCCCTGTTGGCATTTACGAAAAGATCGGTTTTAAAAATAGTTCATGGCACAGCGTGCAATGGTTTGTAAAAGCTATCAATGAATATGCAGACAACCCACTTCCTCCGAAGGGAATAGGCAGCATACTTCATAACCTCGATTAAACACTTATAGCGATGTTATTCTTATCTTCAATGCATGAATGAACAGCAGAATCCCTGGACGATACTCGGTGAAAAAAATATATATGATAATGAATGGATCAGCCTTACAGAATATAATGTGCTCAATCCATCAGGAGGCAAAGGCATTTATGGCAAAGTGCATTTTAAAAATTTTGCCATAGGTATCATTGCGCTTGACGATGATATGAATATTTATCTTGTCGGACAGTATCGTTTTCCGATCAATCAATACAGTTGGGAAATCCCGGAAGGCGGCGGCCCTTTTACAGATGATCCTTTGGACTCTGCGAAAAGAGAATTGCTGGAAGAAGCGGGTTTAAAAGCAGAAAACTGGATGAAGATATTAGTGATGCATCTCTCGAATTCTGTAACGGATGAATGTTGCGAAATTTACCTGGCAGGAAAATTATCCCAACATACAGCGGTGCCTGATGAAACAGAAAAATTAAGCATTAAAAAAATGCCATTTGAAGATGCATACAAAATGGTTCAGTCCGGTGAGATCACTGATTCGGTAAGCGTTGCTGCAATAATGAAAGTAAAATTAATGTTACTGGAGGGGAGCCTTCCATCATCATTTTTTTAATAAGGCTTCTTTGGCAAATTCAAGTAAATAATCAGGTTCAAGATAACCAACAGTATATAATAAAGGCTGACCATTAGAATCGGTAACGATCAAAGTAGGATATCCTTCCAAAGAAAATCTTGTTGCCAGTTCGGGGCCTATGCCTCTTTCTCCGTCAATAGTTACATTTACAAAATTAGCATTGAAAAATTTGCCTACTTTTTCATTTGTAAATGTATTTTTTTTGAGCATTTTGCATGGTCCGCACCATGTAGCATAAATATCGAGGAAGACAAGTTTTTTTTCTTTTCCCGCTTTTTGCAAAGCTTTATTCCAGTCCTGTTCAATAAAAATTATTCCTTTCTCTTTATCTGCCCCGGTATTATCTTTTGCAGAAATTTTATTGAATGCATAAAAAGAACAAATAGCTGCAGGTATCAGAAGCAGGAGTATGGTTTTCGGAAATGCTGATTTCATCAAAATGTTTTTATATACAACGGCAAAAATACTATTGCCTTACATAAAAGGATCTGTTAATCTTTGTGCAGCTAAGTTATTTAATTTTGACGTTATTCGCTTTCTCTTTTAATAAAAATAAAATAGGCTCCCGATGAATACAATTGTAAAAACAGGTCTTGTTGGCTTCGGCATGGCTGCAAGGTGCATGCATTCTCCATTTCTTATCACCAATCCCGGCTATGAAGTAGTCGCTGTTCTGGAAAGGCATAAAGCGGAATCAAGACAATTATTTCCTGCTGCAACAGTTGTAAGTAGTATGGAAGAATTGCTTTTGATAGATGATATTGAACTGATAATCATAACCACCCCTAACGATACACATTTGCCTTATGCCTTGCAGGCATTAGGTGCCGGCAAACATGTAGTGCTCGAAAAACCATTTACCATTTCCAGCGCCGATGCCTTGATGTTGATTGAGGCATCCCGACAAACCGGGAAGATTCTGAGCGTCTTTCAAAACAGGCGGTATGTGGCCGATTTTCTTACCATCAAAGAAATACTCCAAAAAAAATTATTGGGAGATGTGCATGAGTTTGAAGGGCATTATGACCGCTACCGTCCCGAAGCCAAGCCTAATGCGTGGCGTGAAGAACCCAAACCCGGCAGCGGCATTTTGTATGATCTCGGTTCACATTTGATTGACCAGGCATTAGTGTTGTTTGGCTTGCCAAAAACTATAACTGCAGATATTCGCATGCAGCGGCCGCATGCAAGAACCGATGATTATTTTGATCTGCGACTTGATTATGGGTTTACCAAAGTGATCCTGAAATCGGGCATGCTTGTTCGTGAGCAAGGACCACGTTACCAGGTGCATGGCACAAAAGGTTCTTTTTTGAAATATGGTGAAGATCCGCAGGAAGCCTTCCTGAGAGCAGGAGAGTTACCTTTGGCTTCGGACTGGGGAGTAGAAAAAGAGGAATTCTTTGGATTGTTACACACAGAAATTGATGGGAAAATTATCAGGGAGAAATATCCTTCGCAAACAGGCAACTACGGTTACTACTACAAAAATCTTTACAATACGATTAAAAATAATGCTGCGTTGAGAGAAAGGCCAGAACATGGTTTCAACACGATAAGGCTTGTCGAACTTGCTTTTGAAAGCCATCATCAAAAAGCAACTGTTTCGTGCAATGGTCTTATGGAAATTAACTATCCGGAAGATTAGAATCGAAAAAACTTTTGAGAATATTTTTTAATTAAGCACAGGCTCCAGCGTAGTGATACGATTGGGTATGGTGAGCCGAAATGTAGTACCCACGCCATATTCGGAACGAACAGATATGTCGCCGCCAATACGCATCAGCGCTTCCTTCACAATGTAAAGACCGATTCCAAGCCCATTGACATTGTTATTGCTGCGGAAAAACATATTGAAAATATTGTTCAGATGCTGTTCCAGTATGCCAATACCATTGTCTTCAATCTCAATGACGCCGGCGCTTTCATCAGCATCAACATTTACTTTCACAGTAGGGTCCTGAGAAGTTGGTTTTTGATATTTTACTGCATTGGAAATCAGGTTATCCATGATGACAGATACGCGAAAAGCATCGTTGAAAAACTTTACCGGCTGCCGGATATTCAATAAAAATTTTACAGCAGGGTTTTGCATTCTGCACATATCTATGCTTTCACCGAGCAATGTCGCAAAATCAATATGAGTGTTTTCTGTCTCTACACGCACACTCTTGTAATACTCAATTATTTTTTGAATAAAAATGTCCATTTTATTGACACAGGTTTCAATCATTCCCAAATAATTATTGGGATCAGTCACTGAGTTTTCCATCCGTGCCAGATTGAGTATGCCCATCACAGAGGCAAGCGGGGAGCGCAAATCATGGGAAGTACTATAGACAAAACGGTTGAGTTCACTGTTTGTTTTTTCCAGTTCATGTATTTTACCTTTTAGCTGCTGACGGGTTGTATAGATGTCATAAGCATTTTGAATGGCATTCTGGAGCTCGAATTCATCCCAGGGTTTTTTGATGTATCTGTATATCTCTCCTTTATTAATAGCATCAATAATAGACTCAGCATCGGTAAAGCCGGTAAGCAGGATACGTATAGGATCGGGATGAGCTTTTCGTACAATCTGAAAAAAATCAACACCAGTTGAATGAGGCATGCGCTGATCAGCTATGATTATATGGATATGCTCATTGTTTAAAATACTCATGCCTTCAGCCGAGGATGATGCGGTAAATATGCGGTATTTCCTGCGGAATGCTGCCTGAAAAGCAACGAGGTTGTTTTTCTCATCATCAATGTACAAAACTTTTATTTGCCTGTCATACAAGCTCATGGTATATGCTAAAGTGATTAAGTAATCGGCTGATTGTGCGGTAAAGTTAAAATAATTTCTGCTCCCTTTCCAGGTGAAGATACAATATCAATTTTACCGGAGTGCAATTCTATAATTTTAAATACGATGGCCATCCCCAGTCCCGTTCCTTCTCCCACGTCTTTAGTGGTAAAAAAAGGTTCATATATCCTGTGCTTTATTTCTTCTGTCATGCCAATGCCCGTGTCTTTTATATGAATTTCAATTTTATCATCATTTGTGTCCAGTGTGGTGATCTCAATTATCTCTTGATCGTTTTTGTTTTGTTTTGCGTTAATGGCCTGCAGCGCATTGTTAAGGATATTCATAAATACCTGGTTAAGCTTACCCGGGTAACAATCAATGTTACCTTCTGCCCGGAAATCTCTTTTCAGTGTAATATGATAGGGCATGCTGTTACGCAGAATTACGAGGGTCGATTCGATTCCATCATGCACATTTACTGTTTTTAATTCTGCTTCATCAAGGCGGCTGAAAGTGCGCAAGCCCTGAACGATCTCTGCAGTTCGCTCTGCCCCGTCCTCTATTCCTTTGATCAGTTGTTGTATCTCATCCTTTACAAAATTAAGATCAAGGGCTTTTTGTGCATCATCTATTTCTTTTAACTGCTGTGAAATGTCTTTGTGATTTGGCGAATGTAATTCATTATACCGGCCTATGATTTCAAAAAGGTCATCAATGTCAAGGCGTAAGGGTTTAACATTTGATTTTACAAAATTGATCGGGTTGTTTATTTCATGTGCAATGCCTGCTGTCAATTGCCCGAGTGAAGCCATTTTTTCAGCTTCTACCAACTGCATCTGTGCATCTTTCAGATTACTTAAAGCATCGTTTAGCTGGTGATTGGTATTCTGCAGTTCTTCTGTTCGCTCCGCGACTTTTTGTTCAAGTACAATATTTTGCTCCTTTACCAGTTTTTCATTTTCTAATGATACCCGCAATGCTGCTTCCTGTGATTTTTCCTTTTCTTTTTTGTATATATTAATACGATCAGCCAGCGCTATGGAAAGCAGTATCACCTGCATGGATGAACCCAGGTATAATACATAATTTGAAAAAGTATTATACGGATATATTCCGAGATTCCTTAACACAAATACAAACATCGCCAGGATAAAAATAGTCCATGATATGAGGAAAAATATGCCCGAACGATTTCCCTTGCGTGCAACGATAATGGATATGATAAATGAATACAGCACCAATATAAATGCGCTTATATCAATAATTCTGAAGCTCCAATAGTACTGTCCTGCAATTACCAATACTACTGCTATTGCATATACGGCTATAAATAAAGAAAATCCGTGATAGAATTTTGGCAAAATTGCTTTCACATTCAGAAACAATCTTGTAAAATTAATAGCAGCAGTGCCGGCTATGGCTGTGAAAACAATTATTGCATAACGGTTAAATTCGGGATGTGCAGGCCACAAATAATGCCAGGCGTACCCCTGCAGTGTTGTTTGCGACAATGCAATAAAAAATATGTAGATGACATAATAGATATAGCTTCTGTCTCTGACTGACAGATAAATAAAAACATTGTACAGGAATAGTGCGAGTATTATACCCAGGTATAAGCTTGTGAAAATATCCTGGGTGGTTGTTTCCTGTAAAATTTTTTCAGCAACAGCAACTTTAACCGGCAGGATTACAGGGACTTCACTTTTTATCTTAAGCAGGCAGGTTGCTGTATCTCCCGGCCTGATAGTAAGGTCAAATTGAAGGCTTTGAACCTTGTATTTTTTTACATTGAAAGGCAGATCAAAGCCTTCCTTCTGCATGGTTATTATCTTATTGCCGTTTATCCGGTAAAATACTGCTTCATTTAATAAAGGATAATTTATGTTTATAATGAAGTTTTGCTCTGAGCCTGGGTTGTAAATGGCAAATTTTATCCAGAAATTTCCTTTTGTTAAATAAGCTCCCGGAACATTTGAATTGCTCAAAATGAAGTGATCCGAATTAACAACATTTTCTGCGTTAAGATTTCCCGTTTCATCGTGTAATACCTGTAATTGATTCCCGATGAGTAAAACAGAATCTTCATTAAGTGTTATTACAGGCTGCTGTGCAAAACAGTTGCTATTTATACAAAGAATAAACACCGGCAGAGCCATTCTGAAACAAAAACGCTTTACAGTGTTTATTGATAATTTCACGGTTATCGTATATTAATGAAGTTTAAGTTTAAATTCTCCCGGCTTTATTCCCTCGATCATCAATTCATATTTAATTTCTATTTCAATTTTGCGGAGAGGCGCTCTGTCTCTAACTGTATTAAAGGGATTATTCCTTAAAGAATTTATTTTTGTTTTTGCTTCATCATTCGCATACGGAAGATTGGGCGAATCTTCCAAAAGTACGACAGTTGCGAGTAAATCAATTTTGGGATAGTAAAAAGTACCTTCATTTCCAATCTCATTTACAATTCTGCAACCTACCCACTGAGAAAATTTTACGGTGGGCGGGGCACATAATGCAAAGAGTGTATCTATACCGATTTGTGTGGTTATGGCAACCCCGGTGAGTGCAGAGAAATAACTGCCGATACCCAACCCGGCTACTTCAATCGAATTCCATAATCCGCATAATTCTCCCGTTCCTGCAGCCGAATATTTTTTTACTGCTTCATGTATTTTTGGATCCAGATACTCTGTGGCTTCTTCTATAGGTAATCCGGTGATGCCGTCTGCTGCATGTACTCTTGCTCCGCCATAAGCTTTGCTTCCATCCAATGATTCAACCAACACTACGAAAACGGAAGGATTGTATGCCCATTCATCATTTGCAGAAGTGATTTTGGAAATACCGTGATTGTCGAGTACCTTCCTGTGGCCTTCAATAAATTTTCTGCATGATGCAAAATCATTGATTGCCCTGAAAGCCTTTATTCGTACGGATGTATAACTCATTAACCAAAATATAATATATCTTCTAAAGACAACCGCAAAGAACGGTTTTTTACTTCATCGCCTTTGAATATCCTGAATAAAAAGACCTCGCCTCTTTTTTCAGCACCGGGAAAAATCCGCATAAACTTTTTGCGCACTGAAATTAATTCTTCAATTGCGTTACTATCCAAACCTTCTCCATCACCATATAATACTCTCGGGAACAAATAAAGCGGTGCTATTAATGGCTGGTAAGCGTAACCAAGCTGTGTTGACTTTAGCCATTGCCTTTGCATTGCCCTGCCTCCATTAATAAAATCAACAGGATCATAAGCAGGCATTGTGATAAGCCCCATTGCAGCAGCATTTACGGCATTTGGCACGGAGATATTTGCAAAGGCCTTTGCTCCGTTTATCGAACGTAAAACTTTCATCACAGCATCATCACTCACTACCTGCAATGCAAGCAGCGCCTGTTGCGGAATTTCAAGTTCGGAAATATTCATTCCATTTCGCTTTGCTGTTGACTCTTCTGCTGACCAGCGCATTTCACGATGAAAAAAATCATAGTGCCCATGAGGATGCATTACTCTTATTCTGTCCACGACAGATATAATTTTACCAAGTTCCTGCAAAACATTTTTTGCTGTGATAAACGAAACGTTTGCCTGGTCAATGCTTTCCGTAACCCGCTTTAACTCTTGTAAAATTTCCGCAGGTGCAGCTTCATTCGGAATAATTTTTCTGTTGGTGCATCGCGAACGAATAAAATCATACAAAGCATCCTCCGCATGTTTTTCTGCGGTATCATCCATCAACGTTTTAAAGGTGAATACTGCAATACATTTTTTATTATTATCCGGAAAAAGTTTAATCCTGATTTCCAAAGTGTGATAATGTGTGCTCAACACCACATTTTCTATCGCGGCGCCCAAAGAAATATAAGAAGCCATGTTTCGATAATCGCCAAACGAATAAGACCTTGCTTCTTCATGAAACAGGTAAAGCCTGCCGTTTCTGAAAAGAAATTTCCAGGGCTGATCATTTCCCGAGGATGGTGCAGCACCTGCATCGGCAGCAATTTTTCTGATGATTTCTTTATCCGGATAAATGGAATTACTGTCTTCAATATGAATGCTTTCTGTAATTTGTATCATCTCATCCATACTGAGTTCTTTCAGCATCGGCGGTGTATAAGATGGGGGAGGAGGCTCCTGGTTTTGAATAATCTTTTCGATATCCGCATAAAATCTTCCCGAAACATGTAGCTGGTTCAACAAAATTCTTCTTGCAACATCAGTTATCACACCTCCGCCTAAAATCACGGAGGAGGCAAGTTGTGGCCAGGTGGAAAGAGTTTGTCCCAATTCAATCAATGTAACTTTTCCTCTTGCAGATACGCCACTCAACCCAACCAGTTTCAGCATCACAGGAATTTTCTGTTCCGTTGTGAGATCTTTCAGTTGATTATATTGAATATCACCTGCAAGATTATGCAGTAAGGGATAATCAGGCTGAAGGTCAAACCGTTCGATATCAACCATACACCTGTCGTTTGTTTCCATCACAACCGGTATCCTGTATTCTTTTGCTTTGCTGCGGCTTAAAATTTTTATGTCAAGGCTGTCGCATTCCTCGATCAGCAAATCGAGCTTTTCATCTTTGCAGAGAAAATCATCAATATTATTTTCTGTGATGCCTTCATGATAACAAATAACTTTTATAAAGGGATCAAGCTCTGCAATTTCCCGTGCAAGCTGGACAGTTTTTTTTATTCCTACATTGTAAAGCCCCGTTTTTATCCGGTTAAGATTGCTTAATTCCAACTCATCAAAATCAGCAATCCTTATTTCTCCGCAGATCCGTTCCGTTGCTATTGTCAATGCTACAGCCTGGCCAACTGATAATCCAATTATACCAATTTTTTTTTGCCTTAATTCTGCCAATTCATTACCGGTGATCTTATGTTGGTTCCTGTTCGTACGCACTTCAATAAATTCATCTTCATCCAGAATATGAATCAGTTTATCCAGCCAGGGATAATAAACCCATACACCGTATGCATACATTGAAAAAATTCCTGTATGTGTTGATAAAAAATATTCAATCTCGTCAGGTGATAAATTTTTTTCGGGGTTCCGGATTTTAAACAATTCTGTCAATTGTGAAAGGATGGTATCGTGTACCCGGGCATTAGGGTGATCTGCAAGCAGTTTTTCTAATTTTGTCTGATCATTATCCTTGGATGCATAATAAAATTGCGGGGTGATCTCTTTGGTTACTGTTTCGGAAATAGTGTTTCTGGCTGCAATTTCCTGCGCTAACTTTGCAGTCATCGGTATCAGATTTAAATAAAATTGAATGTATGCTTTCATTACAAATATAAGTACCGCAATAGATTATTTATGGGAAATTCAGTATTTTAGACCTAAGTTTCCGTGTATCCAATGATTACTGTTCTCTATATTGATGATGAGCCCCACAACCTTGTGGCCTTTAAAGCATCTTTCAGAAGAAACTTTAATGTGCTCACGGCAGAATCTGCCGAGGAAGGAAGAAATATCCTGGAAAATAATATAGTGCATATTATTTTAAGCGATCAGCGAATGCCGAAAATGTCGGGCATTGAATTCTTCGAATCAATCCTGGAAAAGCATCCTGACCCGATACGAATTCTTATTACCGGCTTTACAGATATCAATGCAGTGATAGATGCTATTAATCGGGGGCAGGTGTATAAATATCTTACCAAACCCTGGAATGAAAATGATGTTAAAAATTTTATTGAGAAAGCTTATGAAGTTTACAGGCTCCGAAAAGAAAATATTGAACTGACAAACCAGTTAATTGATGTAAATCAAAAGCTCGAATTCATAGCACGGCAAAGCTTACTTTCCTGAAAATCTGATGCTGTTTTCTGTCCCGCTGTCAGTAATGACATGTTGCAACGTCAGTATAAACAATGGTGGATAAGTCAAATGAACATATATCGGCAAATGGAGTTAAATTTGATGTTCCAATTATCTAATTATTCAAAATTAAATATTCAATTATGGCATTAGAATTCACGGATTCAAACTTTCAGAACGCGGTTTTAGAGAGTGATAAATTAACTGTAGTGGACTTTTGGGCCGAATGGTGCGGGCCGTGTCGTGCAATTGGTCCGGTAATCGAGGAACTCGCGAAAGAGTATAATGGTAAAATAAATGTGGGCAAGGTAAATGTTGACCACAATCCAAATGTCAGTATTGACTATGGTATTACTTCTATTCCTGCCATTTTATTCATAAAAGGGGGAAAAGTGGTTGACAAGCAAATAGGTGCAGTGCCCAAATACATCCTTGAGAAGAAAATACAGTCGCACCTTTAAAAATATTTTTAAACCCGGGAGAAGCAGGCTCGAAGCCTGCTTTTTTAGTGTATATAAGACAAGGAATTTCATGCATCCCGTTTTTGTGCCATACAGTTCAGTCAACATCACATAGAAATATTTCATCAGATAAATTCTTTATCTTCATCGCTTTGCATCCATACAAAACTGCTTATGGAAAGATTTCATGGCTTAATCGGTATTGTATTCATTCTCGGCCTCGCCTGGCTTGCATCAAACAACAAAAAGAAAATTAATTATCGCCTTGTATTAAGCGGCATGGGTTTGCAGGTGCTTATAGCTGTGCTCGTATTTAAAGTACCGCCTGTTGCATGGTTTTTTGAAAATCTTGGAAAAGGAATGGCTAAATTAGAACATTTTGCCTGGCAAGGCGCATCGTTTGTGTATGGAGGAGTTACTGTACAGCAAAATGACGGGACTATTGCCAGTTACATGAAAGGAGGTTTTGTATTCGCCTTCAATGTGACCGCCACTATTATTCTTGTTTGTGCTGTAGTTGCCA
>JAHEZC010000008.1:13280-15295 GCA_023251275.1 Parafilimonas sp.
GCTGAGTAATGTAGCCAGCGCATTCGTAGGGCAGGTAGAAGCACAGATAATGATACGCCCTTACCTGAATACAATGACAACGAGTGAACTGCTTGCCAGCATGAGCGGAAGCCTTGCCTGTATTGCCGGAGGAATATTGGTAGTATATGCCAATATGGGCGCACAGGCAGGAATAAACCTGGCTCCTAAACTCATTATTGCCAGCTTAATGGCTGCTCCTGGTGCATTGGTCATTTCAAAAATAGTTTTTCCCGAAACAGAAGAAAGCCAGACTAAAGGCAGGGTAAAACTTGAAGTAAAAAGCAGTTACACTAATGTAATTGATGCTATATCGCATGGCGCTGCAGATGGATTTAGAATTGCCATGAACGTGATAGCTATGCTTATCGGGTTTATTGCCGTAATTGCATTGCTTGATTATATTTTGTCGTGGGTAGGACATTTGTTCAACCCGGATTTCAATTTGAGTGTGAATTGGATATTCGGAAAAATATTTTATCCTTTCGCGTGGTCTATGGGCATACCACAACAGGATGTAAATAATGCTGCCGCTTTGCTGGGACAAAAGATAAGCATCAATGAATTTGTAGCATTTACCAATTTAACAAATAAATCTGTTCCTATTCTTACAGATAAAGGTTTACTGATTGTATGCATTGCTATATGCGGTTTTGCCAATTTCAGCAGTGTGGGCATGCAGATTGGCGGAATTGGAGAATTGGCTCCAACACGTCGAACTGATCTTGCTAAGCTTGGATTGAAAGCATTATTCTGCGGCACACTGGCTTCTTATCTTTCTGCCACAATTGCTGGCATTTTAATGTAACGACTCCTATTTTCGTGTTTACATGCGCAAAAAACTGATCTGCCGGAGACTTATGGGCCTATACACTCAGGAGGCCATCGAACGATTATTTTTCAAAAATTAAAATTTGCTCCTAACTTGCGTTCCTTTTTTAATTCTTATTGATGGCAGACCTATCGAAATTTAATCCGAATGTCCCGGGAAATCCCAACTACAATATTTTCGGACTTCCTTTTTCAGAAGAAGACGCAAAACTGGTTTTGCTGCCTGTTCCCTGGGAAGTTACAGTAAGCGGAAATTCAGGCACATCACGCAGCGCAGAACATATTTTCAAGGCAAGCCTGCATGTTGACCTTTTTGATGCTGATGCCCCGGATTGCTGGAAGAAGGGCATTTACATGCGTGATGTGGAAAAGAAGATCCTGATGAAAAGTGATTACCTGCGCAAGGAAGCAGAATTGTTCATTGACTTTATTTCAAAGGGCGAAGATGTACAAAGTAATAAATTCATGAGTAAAAGCCTGAGAGATATCAACGAAGGCAGCGAAATATTAAACAACTGGGTTTATGACCAGGCGAAAGATATACTGCAGCAAAATAAACTCGTTGGATTAATAGGTGGGGACCACAGTACAATATCGGGGCTTCTGAAAGCATTGGCAGAAAAATATGGATCATTCGGCGTGTTGCAGGTGGATGCACATTCTGACCTTCGTAAGGCATACGAAAGTTTTAAATATTCTCATGCGTCTATAATATATAATATACTGACTGAAATCCCGGAGATAGAACGTGTGGTACAAATTGGCGTCCGCGATTACAGCGAAGAAGAATGGAACTATATATGCAACAGCAACTATCGGATAATAACCTATTTCGATGAGCATCTGAAAGAAAGGCAGTATGAAGGTGAAACATGGAAACATATTGTGGATGAAATCATCAATCACCTGCCATCAAAAGTATATATCAGTTTTGACATGGATGGATTGGATCCTAAATTATGTCCTAATACAGGAACACCTGTTATTGGTGGATTCCAGACAGAACAGCTTGTATATCTGTTTAAAAAAATGGTGGAAAGCGGGAGAAGCCTGGTAGGCTTTGATCTCGTAGAAATAGGAGTTGGGGAAAGTAATATAGACGCCAATGTAGGAGCAAGAGTGCTTTGGAAGCTATGCAACCTGATGATTAAATGCAATGGATCATG
>JAHEZC010000321.1 GCA_023251275.1 Parafilimonas sp.
ATCAAAACTTGCTTCACTTGTTTCAAGCACATCACGTCTTTCCTTCGGTGCGATACCGGCATTATTCACCAGAACATTTAATTTTCCGAAATGCTCTTTCACCTGCTGTAATATTTTTTCCCTGTCTGCTGCTTCGGCAATATTTCCCCTGCAGTAAATTGTATCAGCCCCGGAACTGTATAAGGTTTTTAAAACATCTCCAATTAATTCTTCTTCACGCACACCGTTTATTGCAATATCAAAACCATTATCAGCAAGATGTTTTGCAATACCGTAGCCGATACCACGACTTCCTCCTGTAATCAATGCAGTTTTTTTCATAATCCAGGTTTTCGAAAATAAAAATTCTTATGACATGAATTAAATGGACATTCACCTTGCCAGGTAAAAAGTTTTTTAAAGGGTTACCAAACAATTTGAAAAGTATCTGTGTAATGCATGAATTTTTCGTCTTTTGTGATGATAGCTAACTTTTCAAAATAAGCTGAAGCAAGCAGGTAACGATCAAACGGGTCGCGATGCAATTCGGCAAAATTGATAGTATTGTATGCTTCCAGGTGTTCTTCTTTCACAGGCAGAAGTTCATAACCTGATAAATAAACTGATCTCACAAATTCGGGGAATGATAAATTGAATTCAGGCAATTTGCCGATCTTTAATTTAATGACCACTTCAAACAGGCTGATTTTACTCACCCAAAAATGGTTCCCGGGGTTTTGCAAAATATCTCTGACCGTGGTTGACAATTTAATCGGTTCAGCGATAGCCCAGATGCAAGCATGAGTATTGAGTAAATAATTCATGTTTACATGGAATCTTCGAGGTCTTCTAATGGTTCATTGAAATCATCAGGCAGTTTGATTTTCCCCTCCAACATACCTAATATAATTTTCTGTTTCTGAGCAGCAGCTTTTTCATCATCAGTCAGAAATGTAACCATCACATCCGCTTTTGTCTTTACAGGCGGATCTTCACTCAGGGTGATCCTGCCCTGATCGTAAATACCCTTTAGTGTAGTTAACATTGTTTTTAAAATTTATCTTTCAAAATTAACTAAAATTCCACCTTCATTAGGTTAGTTCTGTTATATCCACCCAGCACCTCCTCCTCCAGCTTTCATATCCTTTTTCAGCCAACTGCACACCCTTTGCCCCATCACCAAGATCCCATGGAAACGGGCGATTTTTTACTATATGTTTCAGAAACAATTCCCATTGCACTTTGAAAGCATTTTCATACTGTTCCTGTTCAGGCACTCTTGACCAGCCTTCAAAAAAATTGATCGGCTGTGCAATGTCAGGATTCCACACAGGCTTTGGTGTGTTTCCATAATGCTGTGTATAACATTCACGCAAACCAGCCACAGCAGAGCCTTTTGTTCCATCCACCTGCAAAGTAAGGAGGTCATCACGTCGCACACGCACAGCCCAGGAAGAATTAAAATGTGCAATGATTCCATTCTCCAGTTCAAATGTTGCATACGCAGCATCATCGGCGGTGCATGCATAATCATTTCCTTTTTCATCCACACGTAACGGAATATGCGTGGCGCCTAAACAGGAAACCGCTTTTACTTTTCCGAAGACATTATCGAGTATATAACGCCAGTGACAAAGCATGTCGAGAATTATCCCACCCTCATCTTCTTTCCTGTAATTCCATGAAGGACGCTGTGGAGGAATCGAATCGCCTTCAAATACCCAATAACCGAATTCACCACGCACTGAAAGTATCTTGCCAAAAAAATCCTGCTGTATAAGCCGCTTTAATTTCAGTATGCCCGGTAGCCAGAGCTTATCCTGCACGACCCCGTTTTTTAGTCCTGCGCCTTTACATAAGTTGAATAATTCCATTGCCGTCCTTGTATCTGAGGCGATAGGTTTTTCACAGTAAATATGTTTGCCTGCTTTCACAGCCTGCCTTACTGCCTCTGATCTTCTTCCGGTTGTTTGTGAATCGAAATAAATGATGTTGTACGGATCTGCAAGCGCTTCGTCAAGATTCGTCGTCATCTTTTTTACGCCTGACATAGCGCATAATTTTTCAAGCTTTGCTGCATCGCGTCCAACCAGGATTGGATCCGGTATGATCGTTTCATCAGCGCTAACTTTCACACCACCTTGTTTGATGATCTCCACTATTGATCGCATGAGATGCTGATTTGTTCCCATGCGTCCTGTTACACCGTTCATGATAATTCCTATGGTATGCTGTTTCATTGTTCAGGAATTTTCTTTATATGCTTTGATGATTTTTTTAAGAAAGAGAGATTGATCTTCTTTCCAGAATTTATTGGAAAAAATTTCCACTTCATAAAATCCAATGTATCCAGTAGCTTCCACCCATGACCTTATTTTTTTTACAGGAATGCATCCTTCACCCATCAAACCGCGGTCGAGCAACATATCAACTGTCGGCACATTCCAGTCACAAATATGAAATGAAAATAAATGTTTATTCGCTCCGCAACGTTTTATTTCATACTCTAAATCCGGATCCCACCAAAGATGATACACATCCACCGTTACGCCTACCCATTTTGAGTTAATTTCCTTCGCCATATCATTTGCCTGTGCTAACGTATTGATCGCAGAACGCGTATCTGCATACATAGGATGAAGCGGTTCAATGCCCAGTTTTATTTTTGCTGCAGCGGCAAAGGGAATGATCTCTTCAATTCCATCCTTTATTTGTTTTCTGGAATCTTCCAGCGGCTGGTTGGGGTCTGATCCGCAGACAAGTACAATAAGCGGCGCGCCAAGCTCAGCGGCTTCTTCAATTGCTTTTTTATTATCATCAATTGCAGTTTTTCTTTTTGCGGATGTTTTATTGGGAAAAAATCCACCCCTGCATAAAGAAACAATCTGCAATACATGTTCACGCAGCATTTCACCTGTCTCCCTTATATTTCGTCCTTCCAATGCATCACGCCAGACTGTGATTCCCTTTACACCTGCCGCAGAAAAATTTTTGGCTGCTTCTTCAATGCTCCACGGCTTTGTCGTGATGGAGTGAATGCACAATTTTGAAAGATCGGTCACTGGTCTTGCATCCATTATATACAATTGAAGAAGGTGTAATATTTTTCGTTATTGATGATGCGCTGTAAATACAGGCAAGCTTCGCGTGCATGATAATCACCCCACATACTCGATTCGCCATTGGGAATTTTACTTCCTTCAGGAATATGATCCCACCCGTTGGGGCGATGATAAACAGAATGAAGAATCAATCCTTCATGTGATTCATCTGTACTTAAATATGGTTCATTCAATAAGGTATTCAACACAGTGAGACCCGCCTGCCAATACCTCCCTGAATCTTCATCATTTTTATTGCTGAGATATTTTCCCAAACGCAACAAGCCCTGCGCCGCTATGGCTGCGGCCGAACTGTCCACAGGTTCATACTCATTGAACGGATCAGCAGGGTTATCGAGATGATCTTTTATTTTATACAGATTCGGTGCGCCCGTATCCCAATAAGGAATACCGTCTGCAGGAGAATTTTCGATATAAAAATCGCAGGTCGCTTTTGCTGCTTTCAGCATAAAGGAAAGGAGATTATTTTTTCCGCCAAAAGATTCCAATGCTGATTCATCCACTGTATCAAAGAATTCCAGTTCTTCCGCAAAACCACATATCGCCCATGCAAGACCTCTTGTCCATGTGGTGAATGGCGAATATCCCTGCTGCGAATTGGGACAACGGTAATTACCATCTTTCACATTGAAAATACTTTCATGCGCCGTGCGCCCACGCATATCATAAGTGTCACGGCCTTCACCATAGTAAATTGCATAATCTGCGGTTGCCCGCAAATGTTGTATGGCACGTTCCAGTAAATTTATTTTTACATCGCCTTCGGCTTGTAATACATGACCGAGACAGTGACTGATGACAAGTGAGCGACAGGAACGGATGGTATCCACAAATAAAGAATGCGCCCCATTGAAAGAATGAATAAAACCTCCTTTCTTTCTCGTTGTCCATCTGCCTGCCTGCACCGCACCCGAAATTTTCAATGCCAGTTCATAAAAATGCTTCTCCCATTCATTAAAAGAAATTTTTTCTTCTTTCATCAGCCTGAGCAAATTTCCATACGTGCTTATATTATTAAAACCGTGATCATGCACCCCTGTGTGACTGATATGTGACGCCATTTTCTCCATTGTATTTTTCCTGGCAGATTCCAAAAAAGAATTTTCTCCAGTTGTATCATATTGCAGGATGGAAGAACCGTACTGAAAACCTTGCGTCCATTCTGTCCATCCTCG
>JAHEZC010000322.1 GCA_023251275.1 Parafilimonas sp.
GTTCACAATTTTCAGGCGATAATAATTATTGCCGGTAAAAGGTTCTCCATCAATAAAAGTCTGGCTGGCGCTAAAGCTGCCCGAAGGGAGCGTGCCAATATCTGTAAAGCCTTGTCCATCGCTGCTTTTCTGCACAATGACTTCTTTCACATTGATGTATTGGGTAATCTCTATATACAAATAATCTTTACCGTTCAGATATTCACCTGTGAACCGGGTCAGCACAATAGGCAGCGCAGAACCATTCAGCGTGGCCGTAAAACTGGCTTTTGTATTGCGCAGGCCGTCAAAGTAAAGCAGGTAACTATGGTTGGGTAAAAGCCCTGCAACATCGCTGACGGGCCCATTGGAGGTAAATGTTCTGCAGGCAATTGGCTGAGGAAAATTCTGCCCTGACGGACAGGTGTTTACATCATAGACGGCCATTCTCACACCTTGCCCTGTACAGGCAGCTAATTCAGCAGGTGTAGTAGTGTAACCGGATATGGTAACAGACAATGTACTGTTGTTTGCAGCACTTGTTTTAAAAGCATAGTACGCATTGTTTACTACAAATGCGCCGTTGTTCTGACAGTTTACTGCCGTGAATTGCGGATCTTTCGATTTATTACTCGTAGCATGCGTAAGGTCAAATAAAACCGCCGTGCCTTTTACAGTCGCACCGGCGGGAAAAGTAAGAGGGCATTCATCATTCGGGATCACTGTAACAGATGTCTGAGTCATTTCAGCAGCATACAAGCCGCAGCTTCCATAAGTATTTGCCTGGGGCGTAACGGCATACAAAGCGCCTTTGTATGCTGAAATATCGGGTGACCTTCTGTCTCCATAATCCAGTATGGCATAATGCATCACTTTTCCGGGGTTCAGGTAAGCATAAGAGGCCGGGCTTGCTTCATAATCATCATTGATATGCGCAAGATTCATCGCATGCCCAAGTTCATGCAAAACAACCATTTCCCGGTCAATTTCATAAGAACTTCCAGCCAATACAGGGAAACAGGGGCCGTCAGCAAAAGGATAGCTGCCAATGGAAACGCCTTCATTTCTGATCAGTATATCAAACCCGGTTTTTTGAGCTGTTAAAGCCTGGAAGGGTGATGCAATATAACAGGTGGAATACCAGCTATAAGTAACTTCCAGCACGCCATCAGCCATCACAGGCACGCCGGAATTAGTATTATCAAAAACGATCAGGTTAATATTATCATCTGCAATGGCCTGTGCAGAAGTATTTGCGCCGCGGATAAAATTTACCCCGGCAAGATCTTTCCATGTGGTAACTGCACGTGAGAAAGTTTCATTCGCAGGTGAAGTGGCAAAGTTTACACCGCCACCCGCAGTGCCAATACTGTATTGGTATGTATAACCTCCCGATCCGTTAGTGTTCATCAAACGCGGCTCACTTGCAACAATCGTGTCCACGCCTATTGAACTGAAATCAAAGACAGCATTCAACACAGAATAAAAAACATTCAATTGATTTAGCGAGGTTGAGTTTGTGCCGTCGTTTATAGTCACAGAAATAAGGCCGGTAGCTGCACGGGGCGGCACTTTTACTACAATTTTGGTATCGGTCCAACTTACCAAATAGGGAGATGTATAAGGAATTGTATAGGACGGCACCGTATTGTTGCTGTTACCATCCTTGAAATTTACCGCGCAGGAACCTGAAGGCGTACTGCCAAAACCGGAACCATTAATTGTCAACGTGCTTGATGCAGGATCATTCAGTGCGCCTGCATTTACAGTAGAAGGAGAAAATGAAGTAATTGCTGCGGCTGTTGTTTGTTCTGTATGTGCTGCAGCCTGCCGTATCTTATCCGCTATGCTGAAAGAAGGGTCTGTAACAGAAACAGACAAACCTGTTTTTTGTTTTACAAGGCCATACAAATTTTGCTCGATGCCATCATAACTGGCGAAAGGCGAATACGCACGGTTTTTTGTAAAATCGTAGCGCAAAAAGCCCTGGTCGCTGCCATACACATCATACAAAACTTTTTTAGTATCGGGAGATTTGAGGCCTGCGGAATTAGGCAAACAAAAGAACATGCCGGTTTGCCCATTGTCGAGATCAAGCAGGTCGCTTACTTCGAGATACCTGTTGCCGACACTGCCTCCCTGCGTTATCACTTCAACTGTGGCGGGTATTGCATTTCCTTTAAAAACCTTGTAAACCTCAACAGTATTGGAAGTAAAGATCATGGTACGGGCTTCGTTCCAGAAGCCTTTATGTGCAATTACTTTCCCTTCAATAATTACAGAAGACCGCTTTACTTTTTCATCCAGCTCCACTTTGTATAATTGGGATGAACCGTGAAAAAATAAAACGACAGACAGCAGCAGTGCGAACAGAAGACGGACAGATAGTTTCATAAAATGGATTTTGTTTTGATTAGCCTTGTAAATTTATTTATTCTTTAATAAGATGAACGGGTCTGTTGCAAAGACAGTAAAATATTTTTTTTGATATTATATGCTTGCCCATTTTTCCCTTTATCTTTTAAGCATTATTCAGATCACATTAACAAAATCAGTTCCACTTAAAACTTAATGGCACGCTGAGCTTGACAGCAAAATTTCTCCCCATATTAAATACACCCATTCTTCCGGTAACATTATTCACCGCAGCATATTTTAACCTGCTTAAATGGTTTTGGTATGCTATATTTCCCAAATTCAAAGCGCTGAAATGCAGGCTGAATAAAGTTTTTTCTCTGCTTACAAAATCGCCTCCGGCAGTTGCGCTTACCAACCAATAATCGCCTGTTGCTGTTTCTGTATTAAATCCCGTAAAAGGATGATCCTGTTTGAAAGTATAATCACTTTCCAGGTTGAAGCCGAAGTTTCGTATTGCTTTTCCTTTGGATAAAAAGGTTACGCCTAATTCGGAAAATAATCTTGCAGCAGGAATATCAGGAATATTTTTTGTGCCATCAATTGCTTCGGTGAACTGAGCCCTCGTGAACGAAAAACTATTTTTAAAATGCAGCCAGTCCAGCGGGTGCGGATGTATATCCATACTTATCTCCATTCCGTAAAGGTTGGCATCTTTTTGAGCGAAGCGAAATACATTCAGTTCCTCACTTGTTTCCGGATCAATCAGTATGGAATCCTGTCCGCCTGTGTTCAGCACTTTTTCATAGAAAATAAAATTCTTGATATGATTATAAAACAAAGAAGCTTCAAAAGAAACATGTGCTGAATTAATTGCTGCTCCCGCATCTGCCTGGAAACTTGTTTCAGATTTCAGGCTGTTATCACCGATTTCATAACGATTGGTTCCTTCATGTGCTCCGTTGCTGGCAAGCTCTGCAAGATTGGGCGCCCTGAAACCTCTTGCGATATTCAATTTTAAAGTTACCTGCTTTGACGCTTCATAACTGATGCCGGCACTACCGGAAATATTTGAAAAATTACTGCTGAAGGATGCGAATTTAATTTCGTTATCTACCGACATGGGTTTGCCATTTATATGTCTTGTATCGTACCTGAGTCCTCCGCTGAAAGTCAGTTTATCTTTTGCATATTGTGTATATATAAAACCGCCGATATCAAACAAATTATAATCAGGTATAAGCACTTCTTCGGCTTTATTTTGATTGTCCTGCGACATACCGCTTAAGCCGAAAGTTGTTTTCCATTGCCCGCTTTGCGGAAGATGAAAACGTGCTGCATAATTGACCGTTTGCAGATCGAACCATGCATCGGGAACTTCAATATCATCGGGGTTGCCAAATTCCTGCCGTTGATTATGCTGATAGCCCAGAGAAAGCTCAAGACGGCTTTTACCGAGATTCAAACTGTTGTCGGTTAATATTTTGAAATGCCTGATATGCTGAAAAGGGATTTCAGGAGTAATGCTTTTAAAATCGGAATTGGTTGCAATCGCCTCTTCCCCTCCAGGCAACGCCTTTATGAAAGCTCCTGTAGCACTGTCCCTGTCGCCTTCCACCATTCCCACGTGCAAATCAAAATTGCTTGCAAATAAATGACTATAACCCCAACTGCCACCGTATCCGAGCATGCCGCCAAAATTTTTATTATAGAATTTTGAATTAAATACGTAACCATCATATTTGTTTTTGTAATCTTCTGCTCCTTTATAAGATCCGTAAGCATTCCAGCTAAACCCTTTTTTCGTGCCACCGATATTGCCATACAAACCTCTCAGTGAACTATTCGTTTGATATTCACTCAGCACATTCAGCGCAATAGAATTTTCAGCAACAGGCTGCTGTGTTATAATATTGATCACACCTGCCAG
>JAHEZC010000323.1 GCA_023251275.1 Parafilimonas sp.
TAATGAAAAAAAGAATTGCAAAGCATATAGAAGACAACAGGCTTATATTTTTCATATATCTCATTTTATTAAAATTAGTCTTATTTAAAGCTTACATTCACACCAATGGTAAAGGTCCTGGGAGTTGGATATTCATAAGTAGCGATATTATTATCATCTTCGGGATCAAAGCCAGCCCAGTTTGTCCATGTATAAAGATTTTGCCCCTGAACAAATATTCTTGCAGCACTCAATACTTTCGTCTTATTTATCAATGGAGCAGGAAAATCATACGCTACTATAGCATTGCGAAACCGCAGGTATGAAGCATCCTGTACATCTTTTGACACAAATTGCCGTTGATATAAGGGGCTTTGAATATTGGTAACATCCCCGGGCTGTTGCCACATATCCAGCATCTCTCTTCGCACATTAAATCCTTGTAAAGCAAAAGCATGGTTTAACTGGAAGAAATCCTGAGTATTGAAGCTGTTGAAACCCTGCTGGAAGGTAAAGAATCCCTGTATTGAAAAACCCTTCCAGGAAAAAGATGTATTGAACCCGCCTATCCAGGGTGCATTATATGTTCCAAAGTCTGAAACTCTGTCATCATCACTGTAGGCGCCTGTAAGTTTTCCATCTTTGGTATAGTACAATGGTGCACCAGTAGAAGCATCAACACCGGCCCACCTTACTACATAATGTGAGCCCAGGGGTAAGCCAACCTTAATGAGTTCAGTGCCTTGCTCAAATTCATCAACCTGTTTTAAGCTAACTACCTTATTTTTATTATAACTCACATTTCCTCCTACAGACCACAAAAAGTTTCTGGATCGAATAATATATCCATTTAATAATAATTCTATGCCTTTATTGCTTACTACACCGGCATTTACAGGTATATCAGAAAATCCTGAAGTATAAGATATTTTCTGGGTGATAATATTATCATCCGTTTTTTTATTATACAAATCCAAAGAGCCTGTTAATCGGCTTTTGAAAAAGCCGAAATCAATTCCGACATTCAAACTTTTTATTCGTTCCCACGTAACATCAGTATTCCCTGCATTCGAAGGGAAGGTTGTCGGATTGCCTGAGTATGTGCCTGCACCATAGGATGGCAAATAACCAAAATAACCAAAATAAAAACCATCCGCATTGGCTGACTGACCATAAGATACCCGGAACAGCAGAGAATTAATATTATTATTCCATCCCGAAGCGAAATTCTCTTTAAGTACATTCCAGGTTACCCCTGCTGAATAGAAGCTCTGAAAGCGCATATTTTCAGCAAGTTGAGATGTACCATCTCTCCTGTAAGTTGCATTAAGTGTATATTTACCTGCATAAGTATATTGGCCAATTAACATTGCTGCATATAAAGCTCTTTCTGCCTTATAACCTCCGACACCAGGGATTAATGCATTGCTCAAATCACCGGGTGTAATCCCGGCAGGTGTATTCAGCAGTTTTGGATCAATCCCGTAACCAATATAGTTAAATCCTCTTTGGTGATCTTTTGTATATTCCGAAACTGCGCGTATATCTATCTCATGTTTCTCATGAAACATTTTTTTGTACCCTCCGAACACCCTTACTATATATTCAGAATAATTCGTGAAACCTGTACTATAATATCCTTGTCCCGGTGAATTTGGATCCGGGGGACCGGTAGGAAATTCATCGGTATTCGCAGCATAACTATTGGGAAAAACAGAGCTTTCGTTTACAGTCTGGCGATAGTCTAATCCGATTAAACCACCGACATAAATATTATCTGTTATATTATAAGTAGCATTGAGGCTCGCATTTACTTTATTCTGGTTATTGTTACGTAAAGTGCTGTTTACCACCCGGTCATAAGCATTGGGGCCGGTATGTCCACCTCCTACAGCTACGCTTCCATCGGGGTTTAATAATTTTTGATAGGGCAAGGCGAGGTAAACAGCAGCAAAAGGATTTGCTAAATAAATTCCTCCCTCAGATTCTATAAAATCACTTTTAGTAACCCCAACAGAAGTGCTTAAGCTTACCGAAAACTTGTCTTCTTTATGATCAATATTTGCTCTGAAAGAATATCGTGTAAGATCAGAGCGTAAACCAATTCCATCTTCATCATAATAGCCGCCTCCAAGATAAAATCTTGTATTTTCTGTTCCTCCCGATAAGGTAAGATCATGACTAAAAAAATTTCCCTGCCTGAAAAAAATATCTTTCCAGTCAGTATTGATATTACGCAGACTATCTAACGCTTTGTCAGCGGCCGCTTTTTCATCAGGAGATAAATTGGCATATCTTGGATTATTGGGTGAATAATACCAGCCTGGCAAATCCGTATTAATAAACCTGCCGATATTTTCCTGTATCTGCAATAATTCGGCAGAATTAGCCATGTCAAATTTTTCTTTCCCCGCTTGTGTAATACCATATTGCCCGCTGTAAGATAATACTGCCTTGCCCGGTCTCCCGCGTTTGGTAGTTATTACAATTACACCGGAAGCTCCCCTGTTTCCATACTGTGCAGTCGCAGAAGCGTCTCGCAATACATCCACACTTTCAAAATCATTGGGATTCAGAGCCCGAAAGTTGGCGTCTTCTATCGGCACGCCATCTACAATATACAATGGAGAGCTTCCGCCCGAGATAGAACTTTGCCCCCTAATCTGAACCCGTGCTGCTGCACCCGGCTGGCCGGAACCGGCAGTTACCAGCAATCCCGGTACTCTGCCCTGCAATATCTGGTCAAAGGAAGCATTTGGCACATAGTTCACTTTTTCCTTCGAAACTTTGGTTGCCGAACCGGAGTATTGAGATTTCTTCACCGCCACATAACCTGTTACCACAACCTCACCTATTGAAGCAGTAGCAGGAACCAGATTTATCAACCCGCTTCCAATCTGCTTGATATTTAATCTCTTGGTTTCAAAACCTACATAACTGAATTCAAGTTCTGTAACACTGGAAGGAACTGATATTGTAAATGACCCATCTACATCTGTAGCTGTTATATTGGATGCTCCAACAGCCGATACAGTAACTCCGGGCAATGGATTATTTTTATCGTCTGCAATTTTGCCTTTGACAGTTTTAGACTGAGCAAAAACAAATAAGCAATGCAAAGTAAGCAGGGAAAGAATGAATAATTTTCTCATAAGCTAATACGGTTGATGTGGTGACAGAATTTTAAGCCTTAAATATAAAGACCTGCAAATAAAATATTTCGCTGCATAAGGATTTTTTTTGCTGCGAAGCCAGCCTGCATTTGTTTCTTTTCATTACCCAATAAAAGCTAATACAAACAGCTTTTCTTATTATCTCATAATGATGGTACAGGAAACTTTGCAAACCAAAATTTATTCAAACAGGTATCTGAATTTATGTGACTTTATTTCTTTAGTTGCACGATAAAGATACTGGTAAATTATATACCTGTATTTTTTTTCAAAAAAAAAGTACTTCCGTCGGAAGTACTTTTTATAAGTTTTAAAAGTGAATTATTAATTTTTATCCCAGAACAATTTCGTGGTAACATCATCTCCACCAATGGCTGAAGATGCGGCTTCCCAATTTGTGGTATTTAAGTTCTGTTCATTTGAGGGATAAGTAAATCGTACCGGAAAATCAGAAACAGCAGAAGCCGGCGCCTCTAAAACAGGATAATCTAACCTGCGCACTTCTGTCCAGGCATCGAATCCCTGATTGTATAATGCAATCCATTTTTGAGTCCCGATTTTTTGCTTCCAGTCTCCTGCAGCAGTCTGGTAATTTACATCTGGATTGCTTAAGTATGCTGCGGCATCACCGGCTGAACCACCCCAAAATTCAATGGAAGCAGCAATTGCCTTATTGTAATGTTCTTCGGCTGTTCCGCCAACATTCATGCCTCTTTCCACCGCTTCCGCCAATATAAACTCAATTTCCGGATATGCAAGCAAAACGCCTGGAAATGCAGGATTAATGATCTGATCAGAAGGTTTTGAAAAAGTAGAATAGTTGCTCGAAGCGCCAGGATCACCACCAGAATAATCTCCGTTTGCATCGGTAGTAAAATACAAAGACAGTCTGGGATCTCCTAATGCCTTCATTTGATTTACAATGGGGCTGCAACCAACAAAATCCTTTCTTCCGCTCTGCACAAGATCAATCCATATTGGATTGGTATTCGGAGGGCCGCTTAAATAGTAAAAGAGCCCATTGTCTCCATTTGACGTAAAAATACCGGCAGCAACGGCAGATTCAACGGCAGCTTTTGCCGCAGAAGGATCTGAATCAGCAAGC
>JAHEZC010000324.1 GCA_023251275.1 Parafilimonas sp.
CGCCTGTTATTACTCCTTCTACAAAAGCAGCAGAAGGGCATGATGAAGATATTTCAAAAGATGAAATAATTGCGAAAGGATTAGCTACTGAAGGCGAATGGAATATTCTGGAAAAATATGCACTGCAGTTATTTGAAAGAGGAAAAGAAATTGCCGCAAAAAGAGGATTGATACTGGTAGATACGAAGTATGAATTTGGAAAATCAGACGATGAGATATACCTGATGGACGAAGTGCATACTCCCGACTCATCGAGATATTTTTATGCAGATGGTTTTGAAGAAAGACAGGCAAAAGACGAAAGGCAAAAACAACTGAGTAAAGAATTTGTACGCGAATGGCTGATAGCCAATAATTTCATGGGTAAGCAGGGACAAACAGTTCCTGAAATGAGCGATGAATGGGTGCATACCATTTCACAGCGCTATATTGAATTATATGAAAAAGTTATCGGTGAAAAATTTGTACCCACAGAATTGAGTGATGGTGAGACTGAGAAAAGAATCCTCGAAAGTTTACATCAATTGGAAGCCATTTAATTTATTTTTTTGAAGCCAAAACTATGCGATGATAAAATTAATGACTGATGATTGTTTAATCCGCTTGATTAAAAAATGTGTCCCCTGTTTTATCTTAATATAAAATAAAATTCATAAAAATGAATGATGAAACCATTTTCAACATCGCCGGTCCTATAGCCATCATAGGGTGGATCATTCTCATCTTACTTCCCAAATGGATCAGCAGCGATAAATTCATCATCGGCATTATCGTTACATTATTCTGTATCGCTTATGCATGGCTTATTGCAGGAAATTTCAGCCCGGCTGATGTAAAAAAATTCAACTCTCTTGCCGGTGTGATGGAACTTTTCCAAAATCCAGCACTCGTTGTGGCAGGATGGATACATTACCTCGCATTCGATTTGATGACAGGTTTATTTATCAAAAAAAATGCATCAAAACACGGTATCAGTCATTGGCTGCTTATTCCGTGTTTATTCTTTACATTCATGCTTGGCCCGGCAGGGCTTTTATTGTATCTGCTCTTACGTTTTATAATTACCAAAAATTATTTCGCAGATAATTTCTGAATATTTTTTCATGAAAAATTTTTTCGCACAGCTTCATCAGCGCAATACCGTACTTTATTATTTTGGAATCACCTGTTTATTCTGCTCGGCTTTATGCTTATTGATGATGGTTGTAATTAATACACAGGTGCTTGGTATCAATGCATACATCAAACCTGCCAAATTCTTTCTTTCGGTCAGTATCGCATCCTGCACTTTTGGATGGTTATTATTTTATCTCGACAAGCAACAAGCAGTAAGAAGATATTCATGGATGACAGTTATTGTTATGACACTGGAACTATCCATCATTGCCTGGCAGGCAGTGCAGGGAAAAAGATCTCATTTCAATAACAGCACTCCGCTTGATGGCATTCTTTTCGGCATCATGGGGCTTGCCATAATTATTTATACAGTATGGACAGGATACATGGGATGGTTATTCATCAGGCAAAAAAATTTCAGCCTTACCGTTTCATATCTATGGGGCATCAGGCTGGGCATTATTTTATTTGTAGTATTTGCATTTGAAGGCTTTTTTATGGTAGGCAATAATGCGCATACCATTGGCGCTCCTGATGGTGGTCCCGGTTTGCCCTTCGTAAACTGGAGCACACATCATGGAGATCTGCGTATTGCACATTTTCTTGGTATGCATTCGTTACAAATATTCCCTGCGATCGGTTATCTTATGAACAACAATAAAAGAACCGTCGTGTATATAGCAGCTTGTTATTTTTTTATTGTAACGGCATTGCTTATGGAAGCATTGATGGGAATACCTTTTTTAAAAATATGAAGCAGGTTGAAATTTGCGGGCTAGATTCATTTCATCGCGTCTCTAAAATCCGGTTTTGAAATTGCGGCTGTTTATTGTTGCAGCGCCTACCAACTCATCGCTTCTGCCTCCCAATGAACGGTAATAAACCAGAATAGTATAGTTGTTTTCTGTTTCCCAATAATTTCCGTCTGTATCAGTTGCATCAGGCTTGGCATTTTTTGTTTTTATATCTTTTGTTACATAAGTATAGCTGTAATATCCCTGCTTCAGGAGTAATGTCTTTTCATACATACCTTTCTCCGCATTGTAATCAAGCCTTGTTGCATCATTGTAGCGGTAGCCTGTTAATTCACCAACAATATACACATGCTTATCAGGAAAAGGCTGAAAATTTGATGGCACAAATATGAAATGAACATTCGCATAGTCACCCTGTTGCCAGGCATTATTTACATCTGTTGCACTGATTTCAAAAAATCCTCCCAGGCTTTGGTAATACAGGTATCGCATCTGTGCACGTGCAGGATCAGGCTTAAGATATACATCAAAAGGTATCTTATTAAGATTGGCGCTGTCAACCCTTTCACTTTGAAAACGAAAACTTCTCAGGTCAACCCACCTGAATTCCCTTCCCGCAGGAAATACGCAATCCTGTTCATTGCTGTATTCATACAAATTGCCCCGCATAAATACAGGCTGCATCCCTGTGGATGCTATATCCCACCGATAATTCTGCAGCACGACGATTTTTAACTGCTGCATAGGACTCATTACATCCAGCTTCGTTTTATCAATGGTAAACTGTACTTTCTGATGCGTACGGAACAACTGTGTATTAAACGGCTGCGTGATCTTTGCTCCAACGGGCACCGAATTTTTCAGTATTAATAATCTTTTAGTAAAAGCAAGCCTTGATGTATCGCCATTCAGAAAAACTTTCAGCAGGTAGTTGCCGCTTTTCGTCGGTGTGCAATCACTGTTGGGCAACAATGCCTGGTAATGTACATACTTTGTTTTTGCAATGGATGAAACGCGGTATTGATTTAGCCTTCCCTGTGTAAATCCCTGCATATAATCAAGAGGAGAAAGATCGGCAGGCTGCCAGTCCGCATCACATAATTGATACGTGTAGTTATAGTTTTTTATGTTGCCGTCAAGGTCATCAAAATGAAGTTCCAGCGCCATGCTGGCGCCAAGATTAATCATAGGGTAACCCATTTGATTGCCCGCCATAAATAATTTCACCCCGCCGATATTCGGCATGTAAATCATATCCGGTTCACGCTGAGCTTTCGTCCCAGTCGAAATCATTACAACCAAAAGGCAGCAAAATAAATATTTCATCAGCATAAAAAGTTTGAATAAACGTACAACATTCTGTGCAGAGTAAACAAAGCTAATTTTGTCACCCGGCCTGTGCAATGTAGTTTTATCGCCAGAACATGAATGTAGCCTCCTTTATAGCAAAAAGAGTTGCGTTTAACAATCAACGCTCATTCTCCCGGTTTATTATCCGCCTTGCAACTGCAGCTACTGCATTGAGCGTGGCGGCGATGATCATTACGCTTGCATTTGTAAATGGTTTTCAATATGCGGTAAGCCAGAAAGTTTTCAGCTTCTGGGGGCATATACGTGTGCAGCAATATGAACCCGGTAAAGCGTTGGTGGCAGAAGAAACACCCTTGCAGAGAAATGACACCGTTTTACAAGTGATGCATAGCATGCCGGGTATAAAACAGGTGCAGGCATTTGCGACCAAGTCAGCAGTTATTGAAAAAAATAAAGAGATAGAGGGTGTATTATTTAAGGGAGTGGAAACGAACTATGATTTCAATAATCTTCAGCCATTTCTTTTAAAAGGCGGCAGATGGATTGATTTTAAAGACAGCCTGTACAGCAAACAGATTGTTATTTCAAAACAATTGGCAGATGAACTGGATATCCATGTAAACGACACCATTAATATTTATTTTATTTCCCCGGAAAAAGGCACAACGAGTATAAGAAAATTAGCGGTCAATGGAATTTATAAAACAGGCATAGAAGAATACGATAAGCTTTTCGCCATTGGCGATATTCGCCTGCTGCGGAGAATAAATAATTGGCAAAATGAAGAGATCGGCGGATATGAAATTTTTTTGGATGATTATACCAGGATGGATTCTATCAATGATATTTTGTATGACAGGTTACCCCGCGCATGGATCAGCAAGACCATCAAAGAAGTGCAACCCAATATATTCGACTGGCTCAACATCCAGGATGTAAACCGTGACGTGATCTTCATCGTCATGAGTATTGTAGCAATCATAAATCTCATCACCTGCTTAATAATTCTCGTGCTTGAAAGGACACGCATGGTGGGCGTGCTGAAAGCGCTTGGCAGTGATGACTG
>JAHEZC010000325.1 GCA_023251275.1 Parafilimonas sp.
TCCGATGTCAAAGGCATTTGCAGAAAAGCCTGACCAGCAAATACAACAAGACCAATGCGGTTATCACCCAAACGGTCAATGAGCAGGTTAATAAATTGCTTTGCTTTATCCAGTCTTGAAGGCTTTACATCTTCGCTCCACATGCTTTTGCTTACATCAAGGGCGATCATCACATCTATACCCGCTTTTCTTTCATTATCACCTGCGGCGGCTTTTCGAAAATTGGCAAGTGCGAAAATAGCAAATACTAAAGCAGTCAATAACACAATAAACTTTAGTTGATATAACTGAGATGAATATCTTTTAGTGAGCTGATCAATAAGTGCAGCATCTCCCAAAGCCTTTCTCACCTTCACTTTGCGGTAAAGTGCCATCCTGAAAATAATAACCAATGGTATCAATATTGCGAGGCCGGTTAAATATTCTATATGCTGAAATGAAAACATGATATTACAAATTACAAGTACAATGCCGGATGCTTTAGACTTTAACGGATTTTTTTATTTTTTGTATGATTATCTCACAAATGGATCTTTCTGCACAGCCATTATTTTCTGCCCTCGAAAAAGCCTGATTGTCGCAGGATGGCTTTCAGAATATTCATACGTACTGCCGGCATATCTGTGTCGTGCGGGCCTTCTACATTGAGCACAAAAAAATATGGATGCTTATTTTCTTCAATCCAGCCAATGATCCAGCCTATTCCATTGCCATTTTCGCGAAAACCCCAACCTGTTTTATAGCTAAGTTTATAATTGGCATTTTCTTCCTGCAGCATTATCTTTTTCACAATATCCTGGTTGGTATTTTTTCTGAAGGGCAATTGATCAAAATATAATTTTTTTACAAGGCCCAGTTGTTCATCTGAAGTTGTTTTAAAGGAGTTGTCGAGCCAGAAAGTATCAATGCGTGTGGTGATTACTGCCCTTCCATTTTTTGCTGCATAGCCCAGTGTATCGAGCCAGCGCTGCAATGTATCTTTTCCAATTCGTCTCGCTACTTCCTGGTAATAAGGCACAGCGGAAACTTTAAATGCTTCCTCCATGGTAAGGTCTTTATTCCACTCCGGGATGCTTCGCACTATTCCATCCCATTTAATCACCATTTTTTCGCTGCTGATCTTCCCCGTTTCAAGACCAATCAAGGAATTCACAATTTTAAAAGTGGAAGCAGGCAGATAAACGCTGTCTTTAAATCTCGATAAATTATAAATGATAAAATGTCCATGCCCGTTGTCAAACATGCCGAATGTGCCAGTAACATGATTGTCATCAAAATATTTTTTCAGGCTGCTGTCCTCAGTAACATTATTCGGGGAACAGGAGTACAAAAAAATCAGTAAGAAGAAAAAAATAATCATTCCTGATTTCATAAAGCTGATACTCAATTGACAGGGGTTTTTATTTATTTAGCACAAATTAATTTTCCGTTGCGGGGAGAACCTTACTTTATCATCACCTCTTCTATCACTTTTCCCACAGATCCGCTGGGCATTTGTATATGCAATAAAGCAGCAACAGTAGCAGCAATATCAGTCATATAAGTTTCCCTGTTCGTTTTGCCATGCTTAATGCCCCATCCATACCACAACAAGGGTATATGCGAATCATAAGGGTTCCAGAGACCATGCGAGGTGCCAATCCCATCGCCTTCCACATAACCTGGTTTTAAAATGAGCTGTACATCGCCGCTGCGTATGGGGAAATATCCATTTGCAGTCATTTGTTTCTGTGTGCTGTTGAGCGTAGTCCCCGAAAGCTCTCCTAAGTCAAATGCCTGTGCAATCACATCCTGCTGCTGAAGATAGTCAATACACGATTGAATAATCTTTTTTCTGTCGAGCTTTGATGATTTGATCAGCCTGTTATCAAAAACCAGTTGATAATTATAAATGCCTGTAATAATCGGATCTTTGCCAAATTGCTGTTTTAGCAACCCATTCAAATCCCCGGCCATTTTTTCCATATCAACCGGCCCGCCCGGTAATTTGTGCTCCTGCGAAAAAAGAGGTACATGAGCCACTCCATGGTCGGCAGTAAGGAACACGGAGTATTGGTCTTTGCCCACATTTGCATCAAGAAAATCTAAAAAATTCCCAAGCACATCATCGAGTTTGACAAAATCATCCAACTGTTCCCATGAGTTGGGGCCGAAACTATGGCCAATATAATCCGGTGAAGAAAAACTGATGGCAAGAAAATCAGTCGTGCCAGAGCTTCCTAATTTTTCTGCGAGCAGCGCTGCTTTTGCCATTTCTGCGGTAAGCGTATTTCCCTGCGGGGTGGCTGCAATCATGCTATAACTTTTCCCGACATACCTTGTAAGATCATAAGGCATTGCGGGCTGATCTCCTCCAAATGGCTTGTGTTCATAAGGTTCGGCATCGAGAGTGCAGTTTTTCTCATAAATGTCTTTAGGCAATGATAAATTCCAGTTGAGTTTAAAAAGTGAATCAACAATTTTCCTGCCGTTGAATTGCTGTACCCATGCAGGCAATTCATTCATATAATAGGTGCTGGTGATGAAGTTGCCGCTTGCATAGTCATACCAGTAAGCCGCATTGGCTGCATGACCGGCCGGGAGTATGGCGCCACGATCTTTTATGGCAATACCAATTACTTTACTCTGAAAATTTGTTGCCAGTCGCAGTTCATCTGTCACTGTGGTGGTTATCATATTGCGGGGACTCATTTTACCCGCATTTCCTGCGGCACCTACTGTTTCTACAGCATTATCCTCACTGCAATAAACTGTCCTGTTCTGTATATTATCAAACCATTCATTTCCGGTAATTCCATGAATGGCCGGAACCGAGCCTGTATAAACGCATGTATGTCCGCAGGCTGTAACTGTCGGGGTGTAAGGGATGAGTGTATTATCGCATGTAAAGCCATTATTTAGTAATCTTTTAAAACCGCCGTCTGGTTTAAACACGCTGTAATAGCGATACAGGTAATCCCATCGCATCTGGTCAATAACAATACCCACGACAAGCCTGGGGCGGGCAATGCCGGGGTCAGAAGGTTGCGCATAAATAATTGCGCCATTTATAACAAACAGAACTAACAGAAAAAAGTGCTTCATCTGAAAAAATTATTTAACAAATGTAAGGGTTCAGAATTTTCTGCAACAGTTAATTAGCATCCATTCCGGCCGCGGGTATCCGCTTTGTATTTTTGGATGGGAAAATGTACCTTTGCCGCAGTCAAAAAAATTTTATCCTTTGAGAATATCAAAGCCTGCGAAGAATACCTGCTATTGCTGATATGAAGAATATCCTGATCTGATGTGATATTCGAACAAAACTGGAGATTGGTACTTAAAAACCGTAATCATAAATCCCAAAACTGTAAATTAACATGGCGGATATTTTTGAAAAATTAATTCGACATCACGGCCCTATAGGCCAGCACCGCAAAAATGCCCACGGCTATTTTGTTTTTCCCAAACTGGAAGGGGAAATTGGCAGCCGGATGAAATTCAGGGGAAAAGAAATGGTAGTGTGGAGCTTAAATAATTATCTCGGGCTGGCCAATCATCCTGAAATACGACAGGTTGATGCTGAAGCAACAAGAGAGTTCGGACTTGCTTTACCAATGGGGGCACGCATGATGAGCGGCAACAGCAATTACCACGAACAACTTGAAAAAGAGCTTGCAGAATTTGTGGAAAAAGAAGATGCTATACTTATGAATTATGGCTACCAGGGCATCATGAGCGCAATTGATGCAATTTGTGGCCGTCATGATGTAATTGTATATGATGCAGAAAGCCACGCATGTATTATTGATGGACTACGATTGCATACAGGTCACAGGTATGTCTTTAAACATAATGATATTTCTGATTTTGAAAAACAGTTGGAACGTGCATCCTCATTAATTGAAAAACAGGGTAGCGGTGGAATTTTAGTTATTACGGAAGGAGTGTTTGGAATGGCAGGGGACCAGGGCAGGCTGAAGGAAATTGTTTCATTGAAAGATAAATATGAGTTCCGTTTAATGGTGGATGATGCGCATGGATTTGGAACTTTGGGCGAACGGGGCGCCGGTGCAGGTGAGGCGCAGGATTGCCAGGATGGAATTGATCTTTATTTTTCCACATTTGCAAAATCAATGGCGTCTATTGGAGCTTTCATGGCAGGACCACGAGTTATCATTGATTATATACGATACAATATCCGTTCACAGATATTCGCCAAGAGCTTACCGATGCCGATTGTTATCGGGAACCTGAAACGTC
>JAHEZC010000326.1 GCA_023251275.1 Parafilimonas sp.
ATGTCATTGAGTAATTCATTTTCCAACTCCTCATCCCTTTCACCTTTCACTTTTAACCTTTCACCTTGCAGTTCATCAATCAATTCGGTATTTACTTCAGAAAAATTATTCACGAAGTTTAACGGGTTTTGTATCTCATGTGCAATGCCTGCAGTAAGTTCTCCCAGCGAAGCCATCTTTTCTGATTGGATGAGTTGAGATTGGGTGGATTTAAGCTCGACAAGTGTTCTTTCTAAAATTTTATTGGCTTTTTGTTTTTGCCTGTCATGACGGTAAAGAACCAGGGATACCAGTAAAACTATGGCCAGCACAGCTAATAAGGAAAATATTTGAACCCGTTTTTCGTATTGCAGTTGACGGGTTTCCATTTCCTGGTACTGCAATTGTTCATTAAACAGCAGCGATATCAGGTCTACTCTTTCCTGTCCCGCTAATTTGTCTTTAGCAGCAATGATGATGTTCATATAGAAAAGCATGCTATCCTTAAGCCCTTTCTTTTGATAGAGTTCCTTTAACATAGTAGCAGCAGCTTCTAATTCCCGTACGGCCGATTTATTATCCTGGCTTCGGGATAATGCCTCTTTTGCAAGGTAAATAGCAGAATCAACCAGGTTCTTTTGACTATAAAAGTTAGATAGTATATTGAGTGCATGCACTTGGCGGTTTTCTATACCGGGAGCAGCTATTATCCTGTTTAGATATTTTTCTGCTTCTTCCACTTTATGCATTTTTAAAAAGATGTCTCCTATGTTAGCAATATTAAAATCATCATTTGGCATTAATGTATCTCCCTTTAATCCGAACACGAGGGCAGAATCAAGCATATTGTGAGATCTATAATTTTGACAAAGCGTTGTATAACAAAAGCCAAGCCATTTAGATTTGATTTGAATAGCTGTAGGTACTATTTTCAAAACATAATCAATTGCCAGCCTTTGATATTGCTGGTCTTCCAGTGGCCAGCTGATCAATAAATTGCAGAGAATAATGTTTTCGGTATCTTTTTGATTTTCAAACAAGGGCAAAGCGTTCATAGCATAACGCAAGCCCTGGGCAGAACTGCCGGTCATTCTGTAATAAATAGATTTTGACAAAATAGACAGGGCTTCACCTTTTATATACTTTAATTTTTTTGCTAATTGAATGCCGCTATCAACATAAATAAGCGAGGAATCCGATTGCCGAAATGCATACTGACGCCCGAGCTCCTGCAATATTAAAACCCTGTTTGTGTCTGGCTTGCTCGCAGGCAATATCTTTTGTAAACTGTCAATATTAGTTGATTGTCCCGGCGAAAAAAATATCTTTAAAAGAAATAGTAACCCAATAGCTGTTTTTTTCATTTTTATGAATTTAAAAGAAATATAAGGTAAATGAATCATAAACGCTGAACCTTCTCCTTTCCCGAATTTGCCGGGGTTTCCTTCGTCAACTTTCCCTGCCCTGCATTTAATCCTGGTTATTTACTCTATAAATATATTTAAACAAATGCAGGTTCTTTCAGGTCGTGGCAAGAAAGGTTGAAAACAGCGGTCAGACCAACTAAAGCAATACCCACAAAAATTTGACTTTATCATTTGACGGGATACTATTAATATTGTATTGTGAAATATTTCGCCCATGCAAAGTCACAAAAATAACCTGGCGATTGCGATGCACAGTGAAAACCAAAACAACACTCCCGACTATAAGGGAGCGGGTGAATTTATTCTTGGAAAATTGAAAAATGAACTTCCGGGGAAACTCTTATATCACCGTTTAGAGCATACGCTTGATGTACTCGATGCTGCCATAAAAATTGCCGCTGCTGAAAAAATACCGGAGGAAGAAAAAAAATTATTGCGTATGGCAGTATTGTTTCATGATTCAGGATATATGTATGTCTATAAGAATCACGAAGATGAAGGTTGCCGGATTGTGAAAAAATGCCTTCCGGGTTTTGGTTTTACCAGGGAGCAGATAAACAAAATATGCGCTATTATCATGGCGACAAAAGATCCGAAACATCCGAAATCAAAACTGGACAAAATAATCGTTGACGCCGACCTGGATTACCTTGGCAGGGACGATGTGTATGAAATAGCTCAAAAACTTTTTGATGAACTGAAAATTTACGGAAGGATTTCCACAACAAAGGAGTGGGACAATTTCCAGGTAAATTTTTTAAAAAATCAGCATTATCACACCAACTATTCCAAAAAAAACAGGGAGCCGAAAAAACAGCAATATCTCAATGAATTGCTGAAAAAAATACAATAAATTTCAATATGGTTCAATGGTCCGGAAATATTTTCCCGAAGGTTCGAAATGTGTTTTTATCTTATAAAGTTACTCGTCCATATTGATCTCTACCCGCAACGCTTTCAAACCAATCAGTCCCTGCAGTTCTTCGAGTTCAAGGAATTCTATTCCCGGCTTCAGCATGTTTTTATTTTGCAGAAATTCAATATACTGCTGGTATTCCGGCATATCTTTTTGATTCGAAAATACCATTGCTATCTTTTTGGGTTGCGTCAATCTTTCCCCGGTATCTTTAATGCAAACTTTATCTAACCGCTTTTTCATAATCTCGTAACGGATATTATAAGAGCCTTCCACATCGAACCGCCGTTCATCTTTGCGGAAATTTATCGAAATACAATGACTGTGAATTAGGATCAGTTGAGTCGTTTGCAGCGCTACTTTCAGCGAAGGCAATAACTTATGTGTAATCCGCGCAGTTTCAGCCATTGACTTTAGTTGCCATAAACGGATATTTTTCAAATAAAGCTGGTCAAAAGGATTATCAGGAGCGATTGATTGACCTATATAAATATTATACTCCACACCATCGGTACGGTATTTCTCAAAATAATGGGGATAAGATTTTTGCAGGCTTTCTTCTTCCTGCTCAAGGCAATTCAGCACAGCTTCATTTATGGCGCCAAGTGTTTCTTCATATTCACTGTGAGACCGGTACAGTATGCTGCTTCTGTCATACAGCATATTGAAATAACGATCTACGATTTCCTTTGCCGGTTTAATACCTTTTTGCAAGTGAAGGAATACAGGTTCGATTTCGTTTTTCAGAAATTCAGTGATGCGCACTTCATCTTCAGCCAGCATACCGTTCTGCAATGATTGCTGCATTGTCTGGTTTTTGAATTTCAGGCCTTCGAGTAAAGGAAGCTGTAAGAGTGACTGAAGTAGGTCAAGTATGTTATTGACCAGGATTAAATGTGCATTCAGGTCTTTTTGAATTGCGAGGCTTCTTTCTACTGAAGAGTTGCGTATATCAACTGCACCATATAAAGGATATACATTTTCAAAGCCCACATTTGAAGTTAAAGAAGTGCTGCTGTCACTTCGTAAATATTCCCACGCTGCTTCTGCAAATTTCCATTCTACCGGTTGCTGCAGCGCAGTAAACTTTTCTTTAATGATCTTATCAATTCTATTATTAAATGTGTCCCTGTTCTTCAGCATGGCTACCGACAGTAACGGTATAGCCGGTTCCAGCCTCGTTATTACTTCATAAGTAAGCAGATTGGGTACGGCAGAAGAAAGCTCAAGCACACCAATCAAACCGTCGCTGTTTTGCATGGGATAATTAATAAAACTCCTGGCGCCATTTTCAAACGCATATCTCATAAATGGAGCAAACTGGGTCGCTTCTTCACTTAAATTGGATATGGGAACAGGTTCAGCATTTCCGCAAAGAAATTCCATATACATATTGAAAGATGCGCAGTGCTCCGGGTTATTTGTCTGCCATTGCTTTGCCACAAGGCTATGTGCCGCACATTCCTCATCCAATACATACCGGCCATTGATCTTAACAAAAGGCATTAACCCTACTTCCACTTCATTTAATCCTACCAAAGCCTGCACTGCTTTTTTTAACTGGCTGATGATGGTTGTATCACAGTCATCTTCTCTCAGCAATATTTTTTTTATAATGTCAAGCGAATGGGTCGTGGTAATATCTTCTCCAATCCACACTGCAAACCCTTCTGCTTCAAATAAATCAAGCGGCATTTTTTCCAATTGCGTTTCTATGTCCAGGATGCGGAAAGTATTTAAACAAACGGCACAATCCTGTATCGGCGGAAGTTTACCTTTCAAATGAACGTCTATAAACCGGGCATCATACCGTATTCTGAAATACCTCCAAAGGCCGGTTTTTGAATCTGTCACGGGGTAAACCAATTCAGGACTCTCATTGAGGTTTATACCATAAAATTTTTCCA
>JAHEZC010000327.1 GCA_023251275.1 Parafilimonas sp.
TACATTTATTATGCCCACCGAATCATCATCAACCCTGAATTGTTCTGCTTTGATTGCCGCGTCCATTTTAAATTTTCCATAAAAATCATGCAGATAAACATTCCCGTTTGCAACACCTTCCATTAAAGGGCGAGTGACAAAAAGTGAGACAAAATCTCCGAGATTCGCATTTTTCAGTTTAACATTAAGGTTACTGGTATTACCGCCCTCTTCATTTTCAGATTCAATGGATATTTCCTGGTATCCCTGTATAAACTTTACATTTTTAGCAGTCGCAAAATGTTTTCTTATATCAAGTTCACCTTCTTTTTCGAGATTCCACTTTTTATCATTAAGCAGGAACGATGAAGGCAGAAAGCTGATGCGAACACCATCCTGGAGAGTATATACATTCGCATTTAATTCCGCCTGGTTTAAAGTTTGATTTGCGCTTGTCGCAATGTGAACTTCCGAATGATCATTTGATGATTGTATCTTTAATTCTGTATTGGGAAAATAAAAACTGTCGCTGACATAAATTTTCTCTATGCCCCCTGAAAGCGTAAGCTTGTGGTAGTCGCCATAACCATTGATATCGGCATTTTGCAGCCGGTACTGTTTAAATTTTGCATAAGGAATTTTTGCCTGCACAAAAAAACCGGAATCAATTGTATTCACACCTCCGCTTAATTCCATATCATCAAGACCGGATAAATTACTGTCAATGATATTTGCATACTTACTGAAATCCCTTGTGCTTACAGCTACCACAAATCGCTGGTTTTTAGGGATAGATTCAGGCGGATTAATATAAGCCGGATAGTAATGATTGAGAAATGTTTGAAAACTAACCGGAAGATCGAGTATATTATATTGCCCTCTTACAGTAACATCGAATTCATTACTGCTGATTGAAAGTACTTTCATGTTTGCAGTATCATGATATGCATTCAGGCTCAGTGAATCAAAATTCAATTGAGAACTGTCGTGCAGCAATGTGGCATTTAAAATTTTTGCCGAACCCAGAAAGTCATCAATGTTGCGGCCTGAAAAATTTAAGTCGAAGAAACCCGATAAGCGAAAATCATTGTTTGCAAATTTCAAATTCTGAAGATTTGAACTCACAAGGTCACCGAGCACATTAAATCGGGGCTGGTCACCCGACAGGTCAATTTCAATATTGCTGGTAAAATTGAAATTGGGATCATCCGCCTTAAATTCTCCATTAAATTTTTTCTTTTGAAGCGTACCATTAAAAATAAGATTCGAATAAGTATAGTCATTAAATTCAAGACTGCTGAAATTCCCGTCAAGCGAGGTTTTCAGTTTATCCAGCGCAAAGCTGTAGCCATTAATTTTACCTGTAAACCCTACTTTGCCGAGCGAACTGATATTCAGAAATTTCCCGATATTAAATTGTTGTGTCTGTATGCTGCCGCTGTACTCCGGTTCACCTTTTTTGGGAAAGCTCATTGTCAGGTTGGAATAAATGCCGCCGAGATAAGTGCTGATATTTCCATTCGCGGTAAAGCTTCTCAATGTACCGCTTAAATTCCCCCTGAACTGCACATTACCCAAAGCTGAAAGATTAGGGTCAGTCATATTTTTAAGGGGCAAATAGAGAAAAGATGCTTCCCGGCTATTTGTTTGCACAACGGCATTGGATAAGTTGATGATTGTCTTATCAACATCCGGCAAGCCTTTCATGGCAAGGTTTCCCGAAACATAAGTGTTCGCATTACTGCGCAGGAAAAGATTATTAATATTGAAATTGGAGACAGTACCAAAATACCTGCCGCTTAATTCTGCTTTCTGCTTCCATGAATTAAGTTCAGGAGCGAAATAAGCAATATCATCTGTGTTGATGGCAGCATTTCTGAAATGGGCATCCATGATCACTTTTTGTACATACTCACCCATATCTTTATTAAAATCTTTATACCGCATCGCATAATAATCGGTGATATGGCTGTTGTTGGTTTTGATATCGAGGTTGGCAAATTCCATGATCTTCGGTGTAAGCCTGAAGCGTGCCTTTAATTTTTTCAGTTCAAAGCCGCTTCGCTCTTTTGCACTTAACTCAATGGTTGCTTTAATTGTATCTTTTATAAAACTCAGGTTTGAAAAATTCGCGGCTATCTTATTTGCCTGGATATTTTCGCCATCAAACAAACCATTGACAGATTTATTTTTTCTTTTTCCAATTCCAAAATACCCATTGGTTATTTTGAGTGATTTCACTTTTGCAAAAATTCCGCCGCCATTAAAATACAGGCCCGTGTCTTTCAACTCAATATTATTACCACGCAGATCAGGCTCCATTCCGTCAAATTTTTCTATCGCGAAATAAGTCTTATCCAGTTCAATACTATTAATCAGAAAAATTTTGTTGTTAATGTCTATCTTGTCTGCATCAAGCAACATGCTGCCTGTTTTTACCATCATCTTTTCTCCTGACCATTCATCATTTTTCAGGTATGTTACATTTTTTAAATCTACTTTTTGAATATTGAGCTGAATGCCTTTGGATGTTGTGTCTTTTGGTTTACCTGGGGCAGGAGCGAAATAATCAATCAAAAACTGGAAATTCCAGGTTGAATCTTTTCGATATTGTTTTATCACGGCATTTTCAAGACCAATATATTTCAACTCAGCTTTATCCTTAAAAAAGAACCAGTCTGTGATTCTCACTTTTAAAGAACCTGCATACAGCAATGTATCTCCCTGCCTGTCACGCAAAAGCATTTCATTCATGTCCATTTTATTAAACAGCGATAAGCTCACATGCTTTAAGCTCACTTCTGTCTTTAATTCTTTCGACAAACGCGCCGTAACTTTGCTGATAATAAAATTTTGCACCAATTCCGTTTGAAGCAAAAGCCATATCATCAATAGAAGGCCAAACAATACCAGGAACACACGTAAGAAAATTTTTGGTTTCCATGCAGTAAGAAGAACAAATAATGCCGGTAAAATAAAAGCCCATGTATTGCTTTGCCAGGATAGCCATAGAAAAAATAATCCCAGGCAAATGAGCAGAACACGCGGAGCTATTTTAAGAATTTTTTTCAGGAAACCTTATTTTGAGCGTAAAAATAACGATTAACCTTCAAGACCAATTAACTAACAAAACATCGGGCAGCATTCGATGAAATAGTGTTTAGTTTCAATTATAACGATTTTCATTGCAGAATTGACATTCGCAGCTTAAAAGAATTTGTATTGGCAAAAAGTGGCCGGGCATTTCATAATACCGAAACTGAGATTAAAACTTTTAAGTAATGAGCCTGTATAAACATTCCGCCAAATATTCGAGGTCATCTTTTGTATGCAATGCATTGAGTACAATTCGGTTTAATATTCTTCCTGAAGGATCAGGATAAGCAAAAGAAGAAATAAGGATATTTTTTTGAAATAATTTTTCTTCATCAATATTTCCGGGCAAAATAAAAATTAGTATTTCAGGATGATAACAAATGCCTGTAATATTTTTTATCAATGATTGAAAATAGTTGATATTGCTTTTCAGTTTCTCTCTCTGCTGCTGATATAAATGCTGACCATGTAAAAATGCATGAAGTAATGCAGTCATAAGATGGCGCAGCAAGGGCGATGGTGAACAGCGGTCTTATGGCTTTGTGTATGATATGGCTAACAGGCTTGTAAAAGCAGATTTCAGGCAATATACAGGCGGAAGCTGGAATAATGATGCAGGCATAGATTTTTCAGTGGATGCCATTACCTACGATGCCAATGGTAATATTCTCTCCATGCTACAGAGAGGCCTGAAGCTCAACAGTTCTTCGCTGATAGACCGTTGCACTATGGTTATTTTGAAAATTCCAATAAGCTGAGCTATGTAATGGATACGGCAAATGATGAGAGCAGCAAATTGGGCGATTTTAAGGAGCATGACAACGATGACAGCCAGGATTATGCCTATGACTACAATGGTAATATGATACAGGATAACAACAAGGGCATCAATGGGATTTATTATAATCAACTTAACCTGCCTGAAATTGTTTCAGTAACCGGTAAGGGGCTTGTTTTCTATAATTATGACGCTGCCGGTAACAAGCTGGCGAAAATAACAATTGATAATACAAATAATGATAGCTATACCACTACTGAATATATCGGCCCTTTTGTCTATCAGAATGATACACTACAGTATATCGGACAGGAAGAAGGAAGAATACGACCAGCTACACCCGGCAATAGTGATACATT
>JAHEZC010000328.1 GCA_023251275.1 Parafilimonas sp.
AAACAATTACCGCATGGCGACAAAGTTGTAATACTGGTTGCCTTTAAACAGCATGCAAAACGCGATGTGCGGGAAGAGTTGAATATTCTTGTGCAGAAAGGCTTTTCGAGAATCTATATGGGTGAATGGTCAATGGTCAATGGTCAATGGTCAAAAAATTCTGACGCAGAATCCGGAATATTCCGCATTGAAGAGCTGCTTGAGTTAAGTGACAAAGAACTAAAACAAAAGCTCGCTATTCACCAGTTATCACTCACCACTCACTATTCACCGCTCACTTCATTTGTTCTTATAGACCGGATCGTTGCAAAAGAACTCGATGAAGATGATACACACCGGCTTTCAGATTCCATCGGCACTGCATTTTATGAAGGTGAAGGTGAGATATATGTAGAAGTGAATCCATCAGGCAAAGGAAAAGATGGGGAAAGGCTATTGCATTTCAGTAATAAGTTTGAGCTCGATGGCATTCAGTTCGAAGAACCGGTACCTAATTTATTTTCATTCAATAATCCGTTTGGTGCATGCCCTGTCTGTGAAGGATTTAGCCAGGTATTGGGTATTGATGAGGACCTGGTAATTCCGGACAGAAGATTGAGTGTATATGATGGAGCTGTTGCACCATGGAAAGGAGAGAAGCTTGGTCAATGGCGTGAACAGTTTGTGCACAAAGCCCGAAGCATTAATTTTCCTGTTCACAAATCCATTGCTGATCTTACACCAACGCAGTATGAGCTGTTATGGAAAGGAAAAGGTAATATATATGGGATTGATGTTTTTTTTAAGGAAGTAGAGCAAAATTTATACAAGGTTCAGTATCGTGTATTGCTTAGCCGTTACCGCGGAAGAACAGTATGCCCCGATTGTAAAGGTTACCGGCTGCGTAAAGAAGCATTATATGTGAAAGCGGGAAACAAACATATCGGTGAATTATGCTCCATGCAGGTGAAGGATTTAAAGGAATGGTTTAATGAATTATCACTCACAGAAACGGATCAGCAGATCGCAAAACGCATTTTACTGGAGGTCCACCAGCGCATGCAAACCTTGATTGATGTTGGTTTAGGTTACCTTACGCTTAACCGTTTAGCCAACTCTTTGAGTGGTGGTGAAAGTCAGCGTATCCAGTTAACAAGAAGTCTTGGCAGTAATCTTACCAATTCATTATACATTCTTGATGAGCCTTCTATCGGCTTACATTCACGAGATACACAAAGACTGATCAGTGTATTAAAACAACTGCGTGATACCGGAAATACAGTTGTGGTGGTAGAGCATGATGAGATGATGATGCGTGAAGCCGATCATATCATTGACATGGGGCCTCTTGCTTCGCATCTCGGTGGTGAAGTGATTGCAACAGGGAATTACGATGCGATTATTACAAATCCGGAAAGCCTTACCGGAAAATATCTCAAGGGCGAATTAAATATTGCTGCGCCTGCAAAACAACGGAGGTGGAACAGAAGTATAACTGTTGAAGGTGCAAGGCACAATAACCTGAAAAATATTGATGCGCAATTTCCGTTGAATATATTATGTGCAGTTACCGGCGTAAGCGGAAGCGGCAAAACCACTTTGGTAAAACAGATATTGGCTCCTGCGCTCAGAAAGATTAAAGGAGAGTTTGCAGATAAAGTTGGTTTTCATAAAGCAATTACCGGTGATGTGGATTACATTTCACAAATTGAACTAGTTGATCAAAACCCGATTGGTAAATCATCGCGCAGCAACCCGGTTACTTACATTAAAGCATACGATGAAATAAGAGATTTATATGCAAATCAGCCCCTGTCGAAGATACGCGGTTTTCAGCCCAAACATTTTTCGTTCAATGTAGATGGCGGCAGGTGCGATGCATGCAAAGGTGAAGGGGAGCAGGTTGTTGAAATGCAGTTTCTTGCCGATGTGCATCTTACCTGCGAAGTATGCGGCGGTAAAAAATTCAAGGAAGAAGTACTTGAAGTGTTATATAAAAATAAGAGCATTTATGATATCCTGGAAATGAGTGTGGATGATGCGATTGAATTTTTTAAAGAAGAAAAAAATCTTGCTAAAGCGTTGCAGCCATTGCAGGATGTTGGTCTTGGTTATATCAAACTTGGCCAAAGCAGTGATACACTAAGCGGCGGTGAAGCGCAGCGGGTAAAGCTCGCAAGCTTTCTCGGTAAGAGCAAAGCCGGCGGGCATATACTTTTTATTTTTGATGAACCCACAACAGGACTTCATTTTCATGATATCAAAAAGCTGCTTGCTTCTTTTGATGCATTAATAGCGCAGGGACATTCATTGATCGTTATTTAGCATAATATGGATATAATAAGAAATGCAGACTGGGTAATTGATCTTGGCCCAGAAGCAGGTGATGACGGCGGCAATCTTGTTTACGCCGGTATCCCAAATGGTTTAAAGCAGGTGAAGCAAAGCTATACAGGAAAATTTTTATAGATAAAAAACAGCAAGGTCACCTGGGCCTTTTTACCTGTATTCCAATTATCATAATAATCAATCAATAAAAATTAGATCATAATAATTCGTAGATTAGAACTATGAATTTACTTGAAACAGATATTACAAGGTTACTGATTGCTGTATTGATCGGTGCGGTGATCGGCGCTGAAAGAGAATACCGCTCCAAATCCGCAGGTTTGCGCACTATGATACTTGTATGTGCAGGTTCCTGTTTGTTTACACTGCTTTCATTTCATATCGGGGGAGAAAGCAACCCGGACAGAATTGCCGCCAATATTATTACGGGCATTGGCTTCCTTGGTGCGGGTGTAATTTTTAAAGATGAAAACAGGGTCAATGGCATTACCACCGCTACATCTATCTGGATGATTGCTGCATTAGGAATGGCAGCAGGCGCAGGTTATTTAAAGACAGCCTGTATCGGCGCACTGATCATGCTTGTTGTTTTAATTATATTAATGTACGTGCAGCAAATCATCGGTAACCTCAACCAGCTACGCAATTACAAAATTGTTGGTATATATAAAAAGGAAGCCCTGGGAAAATATGAAATGCTTTTCAAAGATTGCAGGCTGAAAGCCCTGCGTGGTAAACAAAGTAAAATTGGCGATAATATTACAGGCAACTGGCTCGTACAAGGCTCAGTAAAAAGTCATGAAAGATTCATTGAGATCATCCTGGCCGATTCTGAGGTAAAAGAATTTGACTTCTAATTCCGGCGTTAATAATAAGTTTTTGTTCAGTCCTATAAAGAAATTCAATATTCTGCTCTTCATTTATCATTACCACTTTCTATTATTCGCATTTTTGCGTAGTTGAGCATGATCTTTTTTTCCCCATTTATCTCAAACGCAATTGTGGCAATGGGATTATGATTGCTTCCTTCCATTTTTACAACTACGCCAAATCCGAATTTCGGATGTTCTACTTTTTCTCCCACGTTCAATTTACTCGTATCCCCCGGAGTAAAATCCGGCGAAGGAATATGCGGTTCAGATTTAGAAGCAACAGGCTGTGCCGGTAAATACGCTGGTCTTGTTCCGTATTTTTTATTCCCGGTATCCTGCGAACCGTAAGCATCATCTCCAAATCCACGACGCATCCTCTCAAAAGCAGTTCCCATATTTTCGAAACTTCCTTTGCTGTGTAATCCGCCGCCGGCAAAGCTTTTGTCTATAAAAATTTCTGGCATCTCATTAAGAAAACGACTCGGATCATTTTGCACCAAACTGCCGAAACGGTAACGTGAATTGGCATAAGTAAGCCACAGTCTTTGCTTTGCTCTTGTAACAGCGACATAAAATAATCGTCTTTCTTCTTCCAGTTCTTCACGGGTGTTAAGGCTCATTGCATTCGGGAATAAAGTTTCTTCGAGACCTCCTACAAATACTACAGGAAATTCGAGGCCTTTTGCAGAATGAATGGTCATCAGCTTTACTGCATCGCTGTCCCCTTTTTCTTCATCTGCATCTGTGAGCAATGTAATCTGCTGCAAATAACTTCCCAGGCTTTTGTCACCCAATTCGCCGTCTTCATTGGAAGGACTTTCTGTCCACTCCTTTATCGAATTCAGCAATTCCTGGATATTTTCATATCTCGACAAACCTTCCGTGGTCTTATCGTTGAACAATTCTTTTACAATGTTTGTGTGCTTGCCTGCCTGTACTGCTACATCGTAGGCATTCTTCGAAGTAAGCAAGCTTTGGAAGTAACGTATCATCGTTACAAAATTTTCA
>JAHEZC010000329.1:0-698 GCA_023251275.1 Parafilimonas sp.
TGAGCCTGTTAATCGCTGAATAACTGTATCGTGCCGCATTTTCTGATGCACCAAGTACCACTGTTTTTTTAGCCATACATTTTTATTACCCTCCAAAACTACCTAGAATATTTTTCTTTGAAATGACTTTGAGTGGTGAACAGTTGGTAAGTAAAATGAATTCCCTTCTTCTATTTCATGGAATGCAGTGCTGCACGGTTTTCTTCTGTGTCAAGCATTAACGCCCAATACCCGAGGTCAGGACCGACGGGTGTTTTTGGAATTACTATTTTACCTCCTGCATTTTCCACCATATCCAATACCTGCTGTAGATCAGGGTCACAGTTAAAATAAATAAGTGAACCACTTGAGGAAGGTGTATAAAAATCCGGATTATAAACAATCGCTCCGCCACGGCCGCCATTTTGAAAATCGTATAAAAAGAAACCCATACGGTTTGGCCCCATCATACTTTCGGGCATTTGATAGTCAAAAAGCGTTTCATAAAATTTTTTAGCACGGTCAAAATTGCTTACCGGAATTTCAAACCAGTTGAGCGCATGGAGCGGTAACTGCATAAATTTATTTTGAAGAAATTAAAAGAACAATCTTATTTATCCAACATTATAACAGAGCTTTGAAATTAAATATTTCAACTTAGCAAAAAAAATATCTGATTTTTTTTCTTAATGATTGTGAAATCTCAAAAACTGTTTATA
>JAHEZC010000329.1:708-4204 GCA_023251275.1 Parafilimonas sp.
TAACTTAACAAATCAATCAAATCTTTTTTAAAAAATTTTTATCCCATGGCAAAAGCAAATAAAAAGCCTGTAGCAAAAAAGGCAAAAAAAGCAGCACCTAAAAAAACAGCGAAGAAAGCTGTTCCCAAAAAAGCCAAAAAGGCTGCTCCCAAAAAGGCAGTGAAAAAAACAGCGCCGAAAAAGGCTGCAAAGAAAGCTGCTCCCTCAAAAGCCAAAAAGGCTGCAAAGAAAGCTGCACCTAAAAAGGCAGTAAAGAAAGCTGCACCTAAAAAGGCAGTAAAGAAAGCGGCCCCTAAAAAAGCAGCAAAGAAGTCTGCACCGAAAAAGGCTGCAAAGAAAGCTGCTCCTAAAAAAGCCGCAAAAAAGGCTGCAAAGAAAGCCGCTCCCAAAAAGGCCGCAAAAAAAGCATCTGTTAAAAAGCAAGCTCCGCCTGCTAAGGCGCCCGCCGGACCTCCGGATATGGCTCCAACTCCGGCAGAAGCGCCTGCAGCGCCTCCGGAAGCTCCTGCGGCACCCCCGGAAGGAACTGCATCAAGCTGAATTAAAGGGAAACAAATAAATTCTTGAAGCCGCCGGAATTTGCCGACGGCTTTTTTAATGAATCTTATTTAAAGCATATTCTTAAGGATACCTGTTTTGCTAATAATAATTACAACCGGTAATTATTAGTATTTGATCAATAACGATTGGTGACCTGAATTAAATTAAAACAAGACGTAACATTATATAATTTTAGCCTTCTTCATTAATAACCATATATCATGAAAAAATTCTTCTTTTTGTTGTTCGTACTTGCATCTTATGCTGTTAGATCCCAGAATATAGATTCTATATGGATCATAAACAATTACATCAAGAAGGAAATATATATTACCATGCGTGATGGGGTCAGGTTGTTTACCGCTGTTTATATGCCCAGTGATACGACAGAAACGCATCCAATCTTAATAAAAAGGACACCGTATTCCTGCCAGCCTTATGGTGAAGATACATTGAAAGCTTACTGGAACTCATATCAGAAAGCATATTTCAGGGAGGGGTATATTATGGTCACACAAGACGTGCGGGGAAGATATATGAGCGAAGGCCAATTCATGGATATACGTCCGTTTATTGCCAACAAGAAAACAAACAGTGATATTGATGAAGCAAGCGATACTTACGATACAATTGACTGGCTGGTAAAGAATATCGCACACAACAATGGAAATGTGGGTGTATTCGGCATTTCATACCCCGGCTTTTATTCCACAATGGCAGCCGCAAGCAATCATCCTGCATTAAAAGCGGTGAGTCCGCAGGCGCCGGTTACCAATTGGTTTATCGGCGATGATTTTCATCACAACGGGGCTTTTTTTGCGATGGACGGTTTTGACTTTTATACTTCGTTTGGCGAGCAGCATCATGTTCCTGTAAAGGAAGATCACAAAAAATTTGATTATTATACTCACGACAATTATAAATTTTACCTTGAAACAGGCACCTTAAAAAATCTTGCGAAATTGATGACAGATACCATCCCTTTCTGGAAAGATTTGTATGCACATGCCAATTACGATGATTGGTGGAAAGCCCGAGATGCACGTAATGCCACCAAAAATTTACAACCTGCCATGCTTTGGGTTGGAGGCCTGTTTGATGCAGAAGATTGCTGGGGTGCATGGAACTCATATAAAGCTGTGGAGCAGAATAACCCAGGAAAAAGTTTCAATAAAATTGTGGAGGGCCCCTGGTATCACGGCCAGTGGGAAAGTAATGATGGCCATCATTTAGGCAATATAAATTTTGAATCAAACACAGCAGTATGGTACCAACAGAATGTGGAAATTCCTTTCTTCAATTATTTCCTGAAACATAAGGGAGACATATCACAGATTGCTGAAGCGAATATTTTTATTACCGGTGCAAATGAATGGCAAAAATTCGGGCAATGGCCGCCCGAAAACAAAACAGATGAAACACTTTATCTGCAGCCCGGCGGAAAGCTGGATGGTGACAAGCCATCAGCAGCAAAGAGTTTCAGTGAATATACGAGTGACCCTGCCAAACCTGTCCCTTATACGGAAGATGTGCATTTTAACAGGACAAGGACGTATATGACAGATGATCAGCGTTTCGCATCCCGGAGACCCGATGTATTGATTTTTCAATCTGATACATTAAGAAAAGATGTAACCGTAACCGGGAATGTAATTGCAGATTTAATGACATCTATTTCCACAACCGATGCTGATTTTGTGGTGAAGATAATTGATGTATTCCCCGATTATTTATCGTATAATAATGTGGATATATACGCAGAAAAGGATCCTGAATTAAAATACCCGATGGGCGGATATCAAATGCTTATAAGAGGGGAAATATTCCGCGGACGATACCGCAATAGCTATGAAAATCCCGCTGCATTTACTCCTGGCAAAGTGGAAGAAGTGAAATTCGAATTACCTTCCATTGCACATTGCTTTAAGAAAGGTCATCGCATAATGGTGCAGATACAAAGCACATGGTTCCCGCTGGCCGACAGGAACCCGCAGCAATTCATTGATATTTATCACTGCGATGATAAGCATTTCATTCCAAGCGATATCAAAATTTATCATGATGCACAATATGCATCCAGGATCACATTGCCTGTGCTGAAATGAATTTTGTAATTTTGAATAAAACAATTTAGCATGAATAAGATTATTGTAGATCCCAAAGATGAAAATGAAATGCAATCCCTTACCAAATTCCTTAAAAGCACTGGTATCAATTCGATGACCGAAGAAGAATATGAATTTCAAAAGAGATTAGAAGCCAGAAAGAATTTTATCGAAATGTCAAAAACTCTTCCGCGTATAGATATCACTGATGAGGAAATAGATGCAATCGTAGAAGAGGTTAGAGCACAACGCTATGCAGAAAAAAATAATCATTGATACAAACTGGTGGGTTGCATTCATACTTTCAAAAAAAACAACTGGTTTTCCGGAGTTCTTTTCTTTTACCCAAATTGATATTGTTTTTTCTGCAGATTTATTAAATGAAATCAGTAATACCCTTAATTATGCCCGAAGTATTAAGCGGGTTAATGAATATAATTACAACGTTTTTCTTTCATTCGTAAAAAACTCTGCCATCGTTATTGAAAGCAAATCCAGTATTACCATTTGCCGTGATCCCAAAGACAATTTCCTCTTAGCCCTTGCAAAAGATGCAGGCGCGGATTATTTAATTACACGAGACGATGATCTTCTTTCACTCAATCAATTTGAAAACACTTCAATCGTAACATTACAGCAATTCATAGACATTTTAAATCAATCAGCAATATGAAAAAAATCCTGCTTGCCATTTTATTTTTTACTGCAATATCCTGTATTGCACAGCAGTTAGTCAACATTATTCCCTCACCTGCAAAAGCGGAAATAAAGCAGGGAAATTTTTCCATCAATCCTTCCACAAAAATTGTTATGGAAGCATCTGGTGTAGAAAAGAGTGCCTTTTTTTTAAA
>JAHEZC010000330.1 GCA_023251275.1 Parafilimonas sp.
CTATCTTTTTGCCATCTTTATACATTTCGTAAGCCTTTACTTTTTCATACCACACAGGCACATTGTTTATTTCTTTTATCTGTATGCTCAACAGCTTTTGATACACATTGAACATGCCTTGTAAAGTATTGCTCATTTCGAAGTATTGCTTTACTTCATCTGTGTTCAATTGATATTTTGTATCCAGTAATTTCTTTTTATAGTAAGACAAGTCCCAGTCGTATAAAGTATCCGGAAGTTCAGGATGTAAGTTGTGCTTTATTTGCAGGTACTCATTGATCTCTTTGCTTACGTTAGGAGCAAGTTTTGTAATGAGGTCATTTTCAAAATTCCATACATTTTCCGGCGTAGCAGCCATTTTATCTGTAAGTGCATAAGCAGCATAACTTTTAAAACCCAGCGTATTGGCCAATTGCTGCCGGTAATAAAATAAACTATCCAATACTTGTATGTTGGTTGGGTAGGCACGATTGGTATAATGCAGGTACATAGCATGGCGTGCAGCATCGTTATCAGCGTAGGTCATTATATTTACATAATTGGGGCCGTTTACATATACTATGTAATTGCGCTCACCTCTTTTCCATGGCCCCTTTGTATTATCTGGAACGCCTGCCAGTTCCTCTTCTGTAAAAGCGACGCTGTCTTTCGATTCAGCAATATTTTTATCAAACTGAATTCCATAACCAATTATCTTTTCATTGATAGTTTCCAGTTTTTTTCTTCCGTTGCTGTCAAGCTTCATTCCGTTCTTTTCAAAAGCAATGATAGTCTCGTTTAAAAACTTTTTATGATTTGGAGGCTGTTGTTCAGCGTCAGTTGTTGTGGAATAAAGTTTAAGCGATTTATATAAAGCTTCGTTCAAAAAAAGGTTATTGAGATAAAGTGATAATTTTTCAGATTGATCGTTGGCGGTATTACGTGTACTGTCATCAGAATAAGTGCCTGCGATAAGGCCAAGCTTCATGGAAAGATCAACAAGATCGTAATATAATTCATCCATTGCCAGTAAGGTATTGGAAACGTTCCGGGCATCTCCGGGAACCACAGTTATTTCTTTTATCCTCTCGTCCGAAATTTTAAATACTAATGATACGGCATCCCGGATAACCGCAGCATTTACTTTGCCGAATTGAACAGGCTCGTTAGAATGAATAAGTAAGGGGTTGTTGATACTTAAGCTTTGAGCATTGGTGGTACTGACTGTAAATAATAAAGTAATAACAAAAAAGTGTTGTTTACACATGGCGATGATTTTATTAAGCTTTAAAAATAAAGGTAGGGAACAAAGAGTAATCATCAAGTTAAGAAAGCACATACCATATTGCTGGGTCATCCAATATCAATTTTTAACTGACCTGGCGAATTATTTTTTATGTCATAAAAATATTTTTTTAAATAAAAACAGCTAACTTAACACAATATTTGTGCATTAACTATTACAAATTTCAATTGCAATTACCTTTCTGACTATTTTTTAAAAGTTGCATTTATTATTTGTTGTTAATGCAGGTTTCATCAAATAATGCCGCACATTTTTTGCAATGCCGGTGGAAGCCGGCAAGACAACCCGATTTTAAAATGCATCATCCACAGAAAAAAAATAACCTTTCCCTATATTCTTTCACATTTTTTTTAACCTTAAAAAATAAAATTTATGAGAAAACAAATTTTTACGCTGCTGGCACTTACCATATTTTTTCATGCTTATGCTCAAAAAAGTCTTCGCGAAACAATTCGCGGAAAATATGGTGTATCAAATCATATCACGCAGCTTGATGCTGATGAGCAGATCGCTTTCAGCCCCTTTCAGGCAAAAAATATTTTCAACCTCGATCCAAACTCTGATCTTGTATTAGCTAAGAAAGAATCGGATCATCTTGGATTTATGCATTACAGGTATTACCAAACGTACAAAAACATTCCCGTTGAAAATTCGACGTATATAGTACATACAAAAAACGGTAAATTGACAGGCATGAACGGTTCTGTTGTTGTTGATTTTGATAAACAGATAAATAACCGCTCTTATTCGTCGCTTACTCCAAAACAGGCTATTGATGCTGCAATAAAATATATAGGTGCAGAAAAATATAAGTGGGAAGATGAAGAAATGGAAAAGCAAATAAAAATCCAGACAGGTGATCCAAAAGCTACTTACTTTCCTGTTGCAAAATTAGTGTGGTATAATAATGGAACTGATATAAATCCGAGAGAATTACGATTGTCTTATAAAGTGGATGTGTATGCACAAAAACCATTAAGTCGTGCACATTATTTCGTAGATGCCCAGACCGGAAAAATTTTGGGAAAAAAAGATGAAATATGCTTTTCCGATCCCAGAGGTACAGCCAATACTTTTTACAGCGGAGCACAAACAATACACTGCAATTATAGTGAAGCCAATGATCGGTTGCGTGATTTAACCAAAGGAGACGGTGTCATTACAGTGCATGGCGAAACAGGTAAAAGTGGAAATAATTATACCAGCACTTCATCTGACTGGACTTTATCCGGGGACAATATAGCAGCGCTTGATGCACATTATGGTGTTTCTCAAACTTATTCATTTTACATGGGTAATTTCAGCAGAAATAGTTACGATAATATGGGGACTGCATTATACAGCTACGTAAATGACCCTACTTATCTTGATAATGCTTTCTGGGATGGCACTGCTATGTTTTTTAACAAACGTTCAACAGGAGAGAATGGTGGTGTAACAGGCATTGATGTTTGCGGCCATGAATTAACTCATGGTGTTACCCAGGAGACCAGTGGTCTTAATTACAGTTACGAATCAGGGGCGATGAACGAAAGCATGAGTGATATTATGGGTAAGTCCGTACAGTTCTGGTCGAAACCAGGCGATATAAACTGGCAAATGAGCAATGATATGGGCTGGATAATCCGCGATTTGTCAAATCCAAATTCACAAGGGCAGCCTGATACATATCTTGGCACTTACTGGTATTCCGGCGCGGGGGATAATGGGGGGGTGCATTATAATAGCGGCGTAGGAAATTTCTTTTTTTATTTGTTGGTTACGGGCGGCAGCGGCACTAATGATAATGGCGATTCGTATTCAGTAACTGGTATAGGTCTTGCAGAGGCGGACCAGATTCTCTACCGTACAAATATTTTTGAACTTACTCCTACCTCTCAGTATATTGACTGGCGCGTAGCCTGTATTAATGCAGCAGCGGATTTGTATGGAGCAGGTTCCAATGAAGTAGCCCAGGTGAAAAATGCATGGCATGCTGTTGGCATTGGCTCAGCAGATGGAGTATGCGATAAGCCTCAAGGGCTATCAGCCAAAAACATTACCAGTGTGGGCGCAACATTAAACTGGAGTAATACAGGCGCTGCGACTTATACGCTAAACTGGAAACCTACTTTTTCAGACACGTGGACAAAGGTTTCAGGAATTACGGCCAATTCATATAATCTTAGTGGTTTAACCGCAACCACCCCTTATGATTTCAGGGTAAAAAGTGTATGCAGCAAGGGTTTTAGCAGCGGTTATAATAAGAAATCATTTACTACCAACGAAACCGGCACTTATTGTACCTCAGAAGGTATCAGTACAGGCTTTGAGTTTATACAGAAAGTGGTTTTACATGGAGCAACTACAGTCAGTGGTAATAATAATGGCTATGGTGATTATACGGCAGTAAACATTCCTTTGCATGCGGGGAATAGTTACAATATAAAATTGAAACCTGGTTTTATCAGTTCACCTTATTCTGAAGATTGGACAGTATATAAAGATTATAATCAAAACGGTGTATTGAACGATGTTGGAGAAACAGTGGCTACCGGAAGTAGCAGTGGTAATGCCCTGATTAGCTTACCTTTTACTGTTCCACTTTCGGCGTTAAACGGGACTACGGGTATGCGAATTCAAATGCATTATGGAGGTTTAATTACTGATCCATGTTCAACTTTTGACTATGGAGAAGTAGAAGATTATACTATAACTATTAATGGCGGCAGTGGTTTACAAGGGCCGGCAGGATTTGCATCTAAATCTGCGACAGAGAAAAATTTATCTTTAAAAGTAACGCCTAATCCTGTTGCAGGTTCTGCAGCTACAATTTCTTATTATCTTCCGCAAGATGGTAAAGTGATGCTGAGACTGATTGATATGTTTGGCCGTAATGTACAAGCTATTAACCTCGGCAACAAGTCCGCG
>JAHEZC010000331.1 GCA_023251275.1 Parafilimonas sp.
GATGCTAAAAGCAGTGAAAGAAAATGGCTACATGATTATCTGCACATTCAGCACTGATGGTGCGAAAAAAATGCAGCGGGATTGATATAAAACAAAATATAATAAAAAGATTTTATCTGCATTACTGCAAAATGATTCTGAAAAAATACAGTGCATTACTGAAGATCATATAACACCATTCAATACAAAGCAAAGCTTTTTGTTTTGTCATTCAGGCGACGCAAAAGCAATGCAGAACAATACGAGGAATTTATTTCCATTGCGACTGGTCATCATAAATTGAATTTTTCAACAATACCGGGGTATCTTTCTTAAGGCTGGAAAAACTAATTCCTCTTTCACTATTGACATCATATAATATCAGGTCGTGACCATAACCGAGGTCCACATATATTCTGTCATCAATTACCCAGCCTGCACCTTTTATAATGACTCCTTTGCGGAAAAATCCGCCTTTCATTAACAGGTCTTCACCTAATTTTATGGATACAATATCCCCATCCCGAAAGTTTTTGTATTTGCCTTCTATCTGAGCACCAATAAATATTTCTTTAGACTCCTTTTCAATAACCTCGCCCAATTTCAAAGACGCAGAATTAAATACGCTTGTATCAATATTTTCCACCACAGGGCTTTCCACCATAGGATTTTCCGCTACAGGCTCCGGAGCGGTTGCAGTAAAAACATTGTATCCGAAATCTTTCATATATAACTCGGGATATTCAAACAGTTCTTTGATCGCGACAAGTTTATATACATAATTTGCGGTTTCAGGATTTAATTTCATAGAGAAATAATCGGTACCCTGGTTTTGCATGGCTTTGAGAATATTGCCTATACCAAAATTATATGCCGCAGCCGTCATTACCCATGATGCTACATTTGTTTTTTTATAAATTATATTATAATAATCTACTAACTCTCGGCATGCAGCAATGGTAGATTTTTCAAGATCATCCCGTTCATCAATAGCAGAGGAAATGATAAGCCCATATTCTTGTCCATCTTCAACCATAAATTGCCAGAAACCTCTTGCACCCACACTCGATAATTCAAGCGTAAACCCGCTCTCAACGATTGGAAGATATTTAAAATCTTCCGGAAGTTTAAATCTGCGCAGATAATCAGTCACCAAAGGAAAGTACTGAAATGCTCTGCGGCGCAATGATGGAAAATTTACATTGGGGATTTGCCTTTTAATGACACTCATTAATTTGGTCGCAACAAAATTATTTTTCACTGGAATGGCCTCGCCGCAAAATAAAACCTGGTGTTGCTGCGCAAAAATTTCTCAATGATGTGCACAAATAATGAAGAGGATGACAATAAACCTTGAGAGTTTTTTCATAAGTGCCTTGCTAAATTCATTTCTTTGTTATATAGCGCACCACTGATGGATATTTGAAAATTGATTTCGTTAAGCCTATCTCCGATTGAAATAAGTAACAGATCATTATCTTTTATATTCACAGCTCTTGTTACAAAAACAATCGTTTTTTCAACACCTGGAGCAAGCGCAGGGAAACTTGTAAGAAAGCCGTATGAAGGATAGGAGGTGATAAAACAGGGATACAAATTAGCAGTTTTCCCGGTAGGATGTATCCACTTAATCATCATAGGACCTACAAGGTAGTCTGTGTTTCCTTTGTTACTTATATGCAAACGCATATAGCAATTGACACCGCTGAAATCAATACTTTGCAGAGTGACGCTGGCGCCGCTTATTGTATCAGAAGATTCATGAAGCGTGGCTGAGTCATGTAAAATGATATAGCTTACCCGGCTGTTTTCCAGTGTATCGTATTCAAGAAAATAATCTCCTGTCAATGTTTGATTCAACGGAGGATTTCCAAACACTATTCCCGGGTATTTTTTCCATAATTCCACGTGTGTATAAACTTTCGGAAGCGCTGCAATTGAGTCGGCTTCTCTTTTCTTTGCCGTCGCAATTGAATCCGCTTTAGCATTTGCGATACGTATCTCTTCTGCTTTTTCTGCAGCAATAGAATCTGAACGTGCTTTCGTCAATTTTGCATCTTCAGCTTTTTGTGCAATGATGGAATCCATACGAATTTTTGCAATCCGCGCATTTTCTGCCTTAACAGCATTTATTGAATCTATTTTTTCCTGGGTGCGTCGCGTGTTTTCGGCTCTTTCTGCCTGTATTGAATCTAACTTTGCTTTTGCAAGTCTTGCGCTTTCTGCTTTTTGAATTGAATCTGCTTTGATTTTTATCAACCTCTCTTGCTCTGTTTTTTGTGCTGTTTCGGCATCAGCTTTTGCTTTTGCGAGTCTTAGTTCTTCTGCCTTTTGAGCTGCTTCAGCATCAGCCTTTGCTTTGGCGAGTCTTTGCTCTTCTGTTTTCTTTGCAGCCTCAGCATCGGCTTTTGCTTTTCCGAGTCTTTGTTCTTCAGCTTTTTGAGCAGCGTCAGCGTCTGCCTTGGCTTTTGCGAGTCTTTGTTCTTCAGCTTTTTGAGCTGCGTTAGCGTCTGCCTTGGCCTTTGCTAATATCTCCTCCTGCTCTTTTTGTTCACGCTCCAAATCAGCTTTTGCCTTTGCCAATCTATCGGCTTCTGCTTTTTTTGCCACTTCAAAATCAACCTTAGCTTTCACGAGTTTGATCGAATCCAGTTCTGCCTGCACTTCTTCCAACGTTTGAGTGTTGTCCTCTTCCTGCTTATTTTTTGTATCTTCGTTAGCATTGGTATTTGGAACCTGCGTATTGGCGTTTATTGCAGCATTGTCGTTAGCTGCATTCTTCTTTTCCTGCTCAACCAATTTTTTTACATATTTTAAGTCAGAATAGTCATAATATAGCTTTACTTTATTAATATCTTCAATTTTTGAAAGAAAAATTACTTTGAAAAAATGACCTCTTTTTCCTTCAGTAACGTAGAGGTTAGTAGTGATAGCAGTATCACCAATTGTTTTTATGACTAATGAATTATCATTGTCTCTTACCTGGCAGGTATAATTATTATTGTCACCGAATTCGTAGTGCGTGATGTGCGCATTGAACTTAAGGAAAGTAAGTGTTTCTGCGGATACAAGAATCTGTTCGCCATTAATATTCTGACCACGCGCCTCATGTTTGAAGCACACAAAAAAAATAAAAGTGCAATAAAAAATATGTAACCCACGCGTAGCCATGATATTTCTTTTTCTATACCGCTTATTCGGCTTTAAACTTATTCCAATAAAAAACATGCTCTAAAAATAGAGGTGTCTTTTCTGCTGGAATCTGAAAAAATTATTTTTGTTGATCGTATTCTGTACCCCATTCTGTTCCATCGTCACCTTTTTGGCCTTCCATTTTAATAAGAAAGTTCTTGGCTGGAAAATAAGGCTTCATGTGAATGTCAAGATGAATACGGTCTTTCTGCACTGGATCCTGCTCAAAACGGGTTATGGTAAAATTTTCAATCAACTTTCCAGGCCCGGTAATGCTATCGAGGAATTTTACGATCTGGCTCATAAGGTCTTTCCGGGTATTTGCGTTAAAATTTTCAAATGCTCTTCTGTTCAGGAAATCCATCAAGACTTTGGTAACATAATCAAAAACACGAACAACCGAATATGTCTGAAGCCCTAAATTATCCCCGTTGAAAAGAGTTTTGGCAGAGAATGCCATTACCTTGCCATACTCGTTTACCATCGGCACCAGCCCCATTTTTTCAAGGTTAGCGATTTCACTTTTCTTCAATTCAAATTTCACGCCATCCACTTCATTCATGCTGCCCCATTTTTTACCTGCTGCTACCTGCGACATCAAAGTTTTGTAAACTTTGCCTGCCAATGCTCCGGATGGCGGCACATAAAGGTCATCTTCTTCACCAAGTTCTGCAAATTTACCGCGCCCAACAAGCCAGTTACAGGCCATCATTACATTTGAGCGATACTTATCCCCACCGGTAAGGTTTGCCAATTCAAACATTTCCATCACATCATCGGGTTCATCGAGGTGTTCAAAATCTGTTACAAGCATTACTTTACTTTCATGAGCAATTTTTGCCCACTTTTCAACCACTTTATTAGAGCCCAGATACCCCGGTAAAACCAGAATACTATAATTGTTCCTAAGATCAAGCCTGTCGAAGTTATTTACCAGTTCTTCATTAACAGCATCTATAAAACGGGTATTATCGAGATCTTTAACCTGATCGGGCTCACAATTTATAAACGAAACATTTTT
>JAHEZC010000332.1 GCA_023251275.1 Parafilimonas sp.
GAATTCATTTTTGGCGGCATCCCAAAAAACTTTCTTTCCAGTCCGGAAGGCAATATTACCCATCTGGCAAACTGTTGCCACATGAGCGCCAGCCTGTATGGGAGCTTTCAAATCTTCAACTTTCCTTGATTGAACTGCTTCAATGAAATTTTGAGTATGCAATCGTAAGCCATCATCTGTTCTTGGCTGTTTTGCAACAGCTTCCATTTTATCTTTTCCATCTACTTTTTCAGGAATTACTTCCCAACCGCCACGGTCAACAACGAGTGTGCCATTATTGCCGATAAATGCAACTCCGTGATCGCGGTAGTAAGGACCGTCATTAATGCCTGTCGCATGTTCCCAAAGCATATTAAAGCCGTCAAATTCATATACGGTTGTCAGCGTATCGGGGGTTTCTTCTGCATCGTCGGGATATGCAAATTTGCCGCCGCTCGCCACGATGCTTTTTGGAACAGTCGCATTGGACCCGAGCAATGCGTAATCAATCATGTGCACACCCCAGTCTGTCATAAGACCGCCAGCATAATCCCAGTACCAGCGGAAATTGAAATGAAAACGATTTGGGTTGAACGGCCTTTTGGTTGCAGGTCCGAGCCACATGTCGTAATCAACACCTGGCGGTGGAGTACTATCCGGCTGTACAGGGATTGATTTCATCCAGCCCTGGTAAGCCCATGCTTTTACAAGACGGACATTTCCTAATTTTCCCGAATGCACAAAATCCATTGCGTCAGCATAATGTTTATTACTGCGTTGCCACTGGCCGATCTGCACAACACGGTTATATTTTTTTTGTGCGGCTTCCATCACAGCACATTCGACAATAGAATTCCCCGCGGGTTTTTCACAATATACATCCTTGCCTGCTTGGCATGCATCAACCATAATTTTACAATGCCAGTGATCGGGCGTGCCGATTACCACAGCATGGATATTCTGATCATCCAGCAGCTTGCGGTAATCACCATAAGTTGCGGGCTTAATGTTGTTTTTAGAAAGTTCTGCCATCCTTGAATCAAGTACATTCCGGTCAACATCGCATAATGCCACGAGTTGTGTTTGAGGATTTTTCAGAATAGCTGTAATATCTGCCCATCCCATGCCATTTATGCCAATAGCAGCAACATTTATTTTATCGTTGGGCGAAACTTTTTTTGCAGCCTTCAGCATTGAAGGCAAAAGAGCAGAGCCTATTGCAAAAGTTGATGTGCTTTGCAGGAAATGTCTGCGTTTCATACGGCTATATTATTTTGATAAAGAATACAAATTGAAAATGAAATGGGTTCTAAAAGTACAGAAGATTGAAACACGAAGAAAAGAAATGTAAAAATATGCGAAGCCGAAGCGGAAAATTATTTCACTGCTTATTTATCTTCTTTGTGATGAGAACGGTAATATTTACATATTTGAGTTAATCCGCATTCATTGCATTTGGGGTTTCTTGCAACACATGTATAGCGGCCGTGCAGTATCAGCCAGTGATGCGCTTTATGGATCATTTCTCTTGGTATAAATTGAATCAGTTGCTTTTCTGCGTCAAAAGCGGTTTTCGCTTTTATAGTTAAGCCTATTCGCTCTGAAACTCTGAATACATGCGTATCTACGGCCATATTGGGCTGCAAGTCAATAACTGAAGTAATTACGTTAGCAGTTTTCCTTCCTACGCCGGGAAGTTTCATCAGTTCGTCTACAGTCATCGGAACTTTCCCGCCGAATTGCTCCACCAGCAGTTTTGCCATGCCGATAAGATGTTTTGTTTTATTATTAGGATAGGATATGCTTTTTATATAAGGAAACAATTCATCAAACACGGCTTTTGCCAGGTCATGCGCAGTTGGATATTTTTCGAATATGGCAGGTGTGGTCAGGTTTACCCGCTTATCGGTGCATTGGGCAGATAAAATAACAGAAACAAGCAATTGATATGGATCTTCATATATCAATTCTGTTTCCGGAACGGGAATATGCTCTTTAAAATATTCAAATGCAAGATGATAACGCTCTTTGCGTGTCATAGTTGTTTGTAAACGGCAGCCAAATTACCCTTTAAGGTGTTACAACAGGCTTTTTAATGAGGAGTTACTTCATTCACATGTTCTGCGTACTTCAGAATGGCATCAATAGTTTGCCTTCGGGGTGACTGGAGTTTGGTTTTTTCAACACATTGTTTTGCTTCAATTAATACCTGTATTTTTTCTTTAAGCGCCCAATTGTTTTGGAGTTCCTGATTTATGGCATCGCTTTTAGAATCGGTCTGTTCGTTGTAGAGGTAAAGCAATAAATCTTCAGTAGTAAAATTGTTCATATAGAAGCTTCGGTTGTTTTAAATGATTTCAATAATATCGGGTCAGAACAATAATAAAACGAAATATATTCTGTCGTATTGTGCTTTTAAAATGAAAATTATTTTTTCGCGGTCTTGGCTGGCGTCTCCACAATAAAAAGGTCTTCATTGTCCTTTTTCATATAGAATTTTTCACGGGCATACTTTTCGAGGGCTGCCGGGTTGTTTTGAAGATCAGATAATTCTTTCTCGGTTTTCTCTATTTCTGCTTCATAAAATTTTTTACCGGCCTGTAATTCATTCAACTGCTTTTTGCGGTCGAGTTGTTCAAAAATATTGTTGTGGTCCATGAAAAGTATGATGATCGCAAAGACGAGCAGGGAAACCAGGTATTTATTTCTTAAAATTGATATTAGTGATCTTAACACGGGCATAATAAATATAAATTTTTCAGGGGATGTAACCCATACTTTTCACCAGTTTAAAATTAATAAGAAAATGATGAACAAAGAACAATTTCTTACTTACTATTTGCGAAACCTGATTTTTCCTTTCGGATAAGCTGCGTTCTTACCCAGCATTTCTTCGATCCTCAACAATTGGTTATACTTCGCAATTCGGTCGGTTCTGGATGCAGAACCCGTTTTGATTTGCCCGCAATTCAGGGCTACTACGAGGTCTGCAATAGTAGTGTCCTCCGTTTCACCACTCCTATGGCTCATGATGGTAGTATAGCCATTGGTCTGCGCCAACTGCACCGCATTAATGGTTTCAGTAATTGTACCGATCTGGTTTACTTTAATGAGAATGCTGTTGGCTACTCCCATATCTATCCCACGCTGCAGAATTTTCGTATTTGTGACAAATACATCATCGCCAACGAGTTGCACTTTATGACCCAACGCATCACTAAGTTTTTTCCATCCGTCCCAATCTTCTTCTGCCATTCCGTCCTCAATAGAAATAATGGGATACTTATTTACCCATTCTTCCCAGTACGCCACCATTTCATCACTGCTTATAATTTTTCCGCTGCTTTTGTAAAATTTATAATTGCCGTTGTGAAACATTTCACTGCTGGCAGCGTCAAGAGCAATGCCTATTTGTTCACCTGCTTTATAACCGGCAGTCTCAATTGCCTGAAGCACCGTTTCTATTGCTTCTTCATTGCTTTGAATATCCGGTGCAAATCCTCCTTCATCTCCCACATTCGTGCTGTAACCTTTTTTCTTGAGTACAGACTTAAGCTGATGAAATACTTCCACTCCCCAACGCAGGGCTTCACTGAAACTATCAGCGCCAACCGGAACAATCATATATTCCTGGTAGTCTATTTTATTATCGGCATGTACGCCTCCATTTAAAATATTCATCAGGGGAATGGGCAGTAAATTAGTATTCACACCTCCTATATAGCGGAACAAAGGCAGGTTACATTCCAGCGATGCAGCTTTAGCAACCGCCATAGATACAGCAAGCATGGCATTAGCGCCAAGGTTGCTTTTATTTTCTGTTCCGTCAAGGTCAATTAATTTTTTGTCAAGCCCCGTTTGATCGTTTACAGGATAACCAATTAAATGCCCGGCAATGATTTCATTCACATTGTTCACAGCTTTTAAAACGCCTTTACCGAGATAGCGGCTTTTATCTCCATCCCGCAGTTCAACTGCTTCGTGGATGCCTGTGGAAGCGCCACTGGGAACGGCAGCGCGGCCAAGATGTCCATTCTCAGAAATCACATCAACTTCAACAGTTGGATTACCCCTGCTGTCTAAAATCTGGCGTGCATGAATTTCAGTAATGTAGCTCATAGTTGTTTGTATATTTTGAGTTTGTGTTATAAGATTTCGCAGTTAATATACCTGATTTTAAAAGTAACTGGAGTTATACCAATTCGCCATGCA
>JAHEZC010000333.1 GCA_023251275.1 Parafilimonas sp.
TTAATCAGGTAGTTTTATTTGGGGATGTTTAAACAAAAAAATTCTTCAAAATAAAATTTTTAATGATAACAGCATCTTCCAATGCACTTGTCGCATCGGCAATCGTAAGATCATCAAATGTATCAGGATACCGGGTAGCAATTGCGTAATCAGATAATTTCAAAGCCTGCATTTCTATTTCTTTAAAATCCGGATTAATAGTGCTGCATAATTTGCAAAGCGAAAGAAGATCATGAGTTTTGGGGAAATGAATTTTTCTTGAAACAAGGTAAGCCTTAAAATATTTTTCTGCAGCTTGCTGTCCATGAAAACAACAGGCATCAACAGGTACTTCTTCAGCATTCAGGTTATTTTTGATCACCAGCAGCTCATTTTCTGCTTTCTTAAACCATTTTTCAAATTCTTTCATACATTAATTTGCCTGTAGTAACAGCTTCTTTACCTATGTTGACAACTTCCTGCATGCCTTCCTGCAATTCGGATGGTGTGTAAACAATGATGTCAATTCCAGCAACCGGATAATTTTTAATGCAACTTCTTGCCTCCCTGCTTCGTTCTGTCTTTCTTTGATTGGTATTTTTGATTATAAAAATATCAACATCACTATCTTCAGTTGCATTGTCGTTTGCATACGAGCCAAAAAGATAAATTTTTTCGGGATGGTATCCCGAAGCAATTTCTTTAATAAGATTGTCTATCTGAATTTGTCTTAGCATTACTCAAAGGTAAAACAATTAAAAATTCGGAATGTCTGTTACAGGATGAACAGAGTGTGGCCTACCAGATAATCTCAGTTTATCATCTGGTAAACGGCTTAATCCAAAAGACTCACCGCATTTTCGCAAAATATGTTGCAATCAAATCTGCACCTGCCCTTTTGATAGCAGTCAATGTTTCAAGTATAGCTTTGTCTTCATTTATCCATCCCATTTTTGCAGCGGCTTTTACCATCGCATATTCACCGCTGATATTATATGCGCTCACCGGAACATGCACTGCGTTTTTCACTTCACGGATGATATCGAGATAAGCAAGCGCCGGTTTTACCATTACAATGTCTGCACCTTCTTCCACATCCATCAATGCTTCCTTGACAGCTTCAATTCTGTTTGAATAATCCATTTGGTATGTTTTTTTATCTCCAAATCCCGGCGCGCTATCGAGTGCATCTCTGAATGGACCATAAAAACACGATGCATACTTTGCACTGTACGCCATGATACCTGTTTTAGTGAAACCATTTTCCTCCAAACCTTTTCTGATTGCGCCAATGCGTCCATCCATCATATCGCTGGGCGCCACAAAATCTGCGCCTGCCTGCGCATGGCTGATACTCATTTTTACCAATGCTTCCACCGTTTCATCATTCACTATCTCCCCGTTTTTTACAATGCCATCATGACCATACGATGAATACGGATCAAGCGCCACATCAGTCATTACTACCATTTCAGGTACTGCATCTTTAATGGCTTTGATGCTGCGCTGCATCAAACCATTTTCATTCCATGCTTCTGCTCCTGTATTATCTTTCCACTCATCTTTACATTTGATGAAAAGTAAAACACACTTCAATCCCATATTCCATAATTCTTTTACTACTTTGACCGTGTTGTCCAAACTCATGCGATAATAGTCTGGCATAGACGCAATTTCCATCTTCACATTTTCGCCTTCATCAATAAACAAAGGGACGATAAAATCGTTGGGGGATAATGATGTTTCGGCAACAAGGGCCCGTATTGAAGGATTACCTCTTAAAATTCTGTTTCTTCTTTGTAAGTACATAAAATCTCTGATGTCTGATTTATGAATGTCTGATTTATTTTCGATTCGCTTTCGCTGTTTTATCAGTTGCGGCGAAAATTGCAGTTAATTCATTTGCTTCCTGAATTAATTCGTGTAATAAAGGTACATTCAACAATTCGGCATCACGAATTATTGTAAGCCAATAATGCGATTCATCTGCTTCTTCAAGTACTATTTCAATTTTATAAATAAAATCAGCATTTGACTTTGCTCTTTTGGAAGCCCTGTAGTTAGATCCAACCGAACCTGCTGCTTTTATAAGTTGCCTGGCAATTTCATAGGCGGCAACATTTTTTGAAAGCATAGAACAAAGTTTTATTGCATTAATATGAAATCGCTTTGTTCTTTCTTCTAATTCCTTTCTGTTCATGGAATATAATACGTAATTGAAATTAAATCAGACATCAGAGATTCTCACATCCGACATCTATATCCATTCTCTTGGATGCAAGCAAACGTCTAACAACTCAGCTTCAGGCGTTCCCGGCTCGGGCCGATAATCATATTCAAACCTTACTGTCGCAGGCAAGCTCATCAATATGCTTTCTGTTCTTCCGTTTGTTTTTAAACCAAATATTGTTCCGCGGTCATGCAACAAATTAAATTCAACATACCTGCCTCTTCTTATTTCCTGCCAATGTTTATGCTGTGCATTGAATGACGTATCTTTTCTTTTTTCTGCGATGGGAACATAAGCATTAATAAATGCATTTCCACATGCCTTCGAAAAATTCATCCAGAAATTTTCATCAAGCTTTTCTTCCGGCCTCTGCATATCATAAAAAATTCCACCGATGCCCCTGCGCTCTTCATTACGATGCCAGTTTACAAAATAATCATCGCATTCTTTTTTGAAACGCGGATAAAATCCCGAATCGAATTTGTCACACACATCTCTATAAGTTTGATGGAAATGTTTTGCGTCTTCTTCAAACAGGTAATACGGTGTAAGATCAGTGCCACCGCCAAACCAGCGGTCAATTACAACTCCCTCCTGGCCTCCTCCGGTAGGGGAGAGAGAGTGATTATACAATTCAAACATGCGATAATTACAATGTACCGTAGGAACAAATGGATTGTAAGGATGAACAACGAGACTCAGTCCGCATGCAAACCATTTATCCCCTTCAATTTTCAATTGCCTGCGCATGATGTCAGTAACATCGCCAAACACCACAGAAATATTCACTCCACCTTTTTCAAAGACGTTGCCATTTGATATCACTCTTGTAATTCCGCCACCACCACCGGTTCTTCTCCATTTATCCTCTTCAAATTTTGCCTTGCCATCACACGTTTCCAGCGCAGCGCAGATGCGGTTTTGAAGATCATGAACAAAATATATCCATTTTTCTTTGAAATCTTTTTCATTGACCATTGTCTGGTCATCATAAAATTTTGTTTCCATATTTATCGTTTTGGAATGCAAAATTCAGCTACCGAAAATTTTCTAAATATGATTTCTGTCATGCTCTTGAAACATGACAATCGAATGACTATTATCATTCACCATTCACCTTTGACCATTCACCGCTCACCAGTTTCACCGTTTCCACAAATGCCTTTGCATGCTCCACAGGAACGTTGGGCAAAATTCCGTGACCAAGATTGGCAATATGTTTTCTTCCTCCAAAATCTTTTATCATCTGCGTCACTTCTTTTTCTATCACAGGAATGGGGGATAATAATTTTGCGGGATCAAAATTTCCCTGGAGCACAACATTACTTCCTGCAAACTGTCTTGCCATTTGCGGTGTGATGCACCAGTCAATACCTAAGCCATGGGCGCCTGTTGCAGCCATGCTTTGCAATGAATGCCATGCACCTTTTGCAAAGATGATCACAAGTGTTTCATCTTTTAAGGCATCCACAATTTGTTTAATATATTTCAATGAAATGTTTTCAAAATCAGCAGGACTTAATAATCCACCCCAACTGTCAAAGATCTGAATCACATCTGCTCCTGCACTTACCTGCTCCTTTACATAAGCAATCGTTGTGTCTGTGATCATTTGCAGCAATTGGTTCGCTAATTCAGGTTGCGTATAACAAAACGTTTTTGCCTCATCAAAAGCCTTTGAACCTTTTCCTTCAACCATATAACAAAGGATTGTCCACGGAGCGCCTGCAAAGCCGATCAATGGTACGCCGCCATTCATCTCATTTTTTGTTACCCGCAAAGCATCGAATACATAATGCAGTTTTTCTCTTACATCCGGCACATGAATCCGTTTTAAATCTTCTGCCGTTTTAATGGGCGAAGGAAGAAACGGCCCTTTGTTTTCTATCATCTGCACTTCGAGACCCATCGCCTGCGGCACTACCAATATATCTGAAAAAATGATCGCTGCATCTACTCCTATCTGTTCAACCG
>JAHEZC010000334.1 GCA_023251275.1 Parafilimonas sp.
ATCTCTGTACCTTCTGCCGCATCTTCGCCGATTTGAGATAGTTCCTTCTGCAGGTTGCCGCGCTTTACCATCAGCATGCGGAGCGCTTCCATCTCAGCCATTTGCACAGAAGCTTCTCTGAATTTTTTGTACTCAAGAATTTTGTCAATAAGCTCCTGTCTCGGATCAATTTCATTTCCATGAGCATCTGCTTCTTTCCTGGGTAATAACATTTTTGCCTTTATCCGCATCAGTGTTGAGACGAATAAAATAAACTCGCTGCTCAGCTCAATATTAAGTTGTTCCTGCCGGTGCATGAAATCGAGGAAATCCCGGATGATCTTTGCAATGGGAATATTATAAATATCCAGTTCATCTCTTTCTATGAAGAATAACAGTAAATCAAAAGGTCCCTCAAACTGTTCTAATTTTATGTTATAGCCGGTCGAATTCACAGCGTTATTTGAATGATAAACAAAAACCCCGGTGGCTTCATGCTGCACCGGAGTTTCAAAAATATCATTTATCATTGAAGCGACCTGATAAATTCAATCACAAGTATTCCACAAAAGCAGGCATTATTTTTTTAATGAGTCCCTTATTTCCATCAGCAGTTTATCAGTCGAAGATGGTTCTGGCGGGGCGGCAGGCGCTGCTTCCTGTTTTTTCTTCATGGCATTGATCATCTTTATGACGAGAAACATGACAAAGGCTACGATGATAAAATCAATTACGGCTGTTAAAAAAGCGCCCCACTTAACAGCTACCTCTGCCTGTGCGGCTGTAATGATATTTCCCGCGGCGTCTTTTGCTTCCGAGACCGCATCCTTTAAAATCAGTTTATTCTGGCTGAAATCTTTTCCTCCCAGCAGTCCTATAATGGGAGCGACTACACCTTCAGTAAATGAAGTGACTACTCTGCCAAAAGCAGCGCCCATCACAAATGCAACGGCAATATCCACGAGATTGCCTCTCATTGCAAACTCTTTAAATTCTTTGAAGAATGCCATAAGTAAAGGTTTTAATGTAAGGTAAGGTATAAAAATTCCCCCGGTAAATGCAGATGTTTTTGAAATTATTTTTTTAATCCCGGGTAATGCATTTTTAAATCTTTCAGTATTTTATGCAAAGCTGCTGCAATTACATACTCTTTGTACCAGTTTTGATCAGATGGAACTATTATCCACGGAATTTTATTGCAGTGCCTGAAGCAGTCTTCGTAAGCACGCATATAGTCATTCCAGAAAGCAGATTCTTTGAAATCAGTCTCATTGTATTTCCATTGTTTGGTTCTGTCGCTTATGCGATCTTCAAGCCGTTTGTGCTGTTCTTCGAAAGATACATGCAGGTAAAATTTCAATATCAGCGTATTGTTATGATCAACGATCAGCTCTTCAAAATCATTGATTGCCTTCATTCTTTTATAAGCCGTTTTATCATCAATCATCTTGTGCACTCGTGTTACCAGCAGGTCTTCATAATGTGACCTGTTAAAGATTTGAATCATCCCTTTTGCCGGTGCATGCTGATGAATGCGCCATAAAAAATCATGTGATGATTCAAGCGGCGTGGGCACTTTAAACGACTGCACGGTGACGCCTTGAGGATTTACGGTACTGAAGACATGCCTTATGGCGCCATCCTTTCCGCTTGCATCCATGCCCTGGATCACTATCAATACCGAATGTTTATTTTCGGCATATAATAAATTCTGCAGATCATCGAGGTCGGCCATCAGCTTTGCCGTTTTCTCTTTTGTTTTTTCCTTGCTGAATTCTTTGGGCGCGGTAGTGCTGATGTCTTTAAGTTTTATCTGTGTCATACAGTTCAATTTCAATTAAAGTTATACCAAATTGGATTTTAAACAGATTTCCGTGAGGATAAATGAAATGGCAAGACTGATCACAGGTTCTCAACAGGTTGTTCAAATTTTCTTTTTGGTACCATTTATTTAATTGAAGATGAAAAAAGACCTTTGCGAAAATTTTTAAATTGGGCGAAAGATTGATAAGCTGGATATTGTTCCTGGTACTTTGCATGATCTGGGGCAGTTCATTTATTTTAATGAAGCTTGGTTTGAATGCATTAAGCCCCTACCAGGTAGCGACGATAAGAATATTGAGTGCAGGCCTGGTGTTGCTGCCATTTTCGTACAAAGCCTTCACCAATGTACCGCGGAAAACATGGCCTTATGTAATTCTTTCAGGAGTGCTTGGCAGTTTTATACCGGCTTTTTTATACTGCATTGCGGAAACAAGAATTGACAGTTCACTTGCCGCAATTTTTAATTCGCTCACGCCTTTGTGTACGATTATTGCCGGCATTTTATTTTTTAAGTTAAAGACCAGGCCGCAAAAAATTACCGGGGTGTTAATCGGTCTTATCGGTTTGGTGTTGCTTCCATTTGCTTCCGGAAAAGGAGTTGATTTGAAAGACATCTCGTTTTCAGCCCTTGTGGTTGCTGCAACCATCTCTTATGCATTCAATGTAAACATTGCAGCAAAACATCTGCATCTTACAGGTTCAGCAAATATTGCGGCGCTTGCTTTTTCATTCCTCCTCATCCCCTGTATCATTATCTTAATTGCCACTGGGTATTTTAAAAATATTGCTGCTATAGATTCAGCAAAAATTTATTCTACACTTGCGGCGGTTGTGCTTGGCGTTTGCGGAACGGCGCTTGCCAATATTTTGTTTTATTCCCTGGTAAAAAAAGCAGGGGCTGTTTTCAGCTCGCTTGTTACTTATGGTATTCCTTTTATTGCGGTGATATGGGGTTTGTTGTATAGTGAAAGTGTAACATTTGCGGAAATAGGCTGCCTGCTGATTATTCTTGGTGGTGTGTATATAGTAAACAGGAGATAATAAGCTCCCGCTTCATCTTTTCAACCTAATAATTATTTTAAAAAAGTCTTTCTAAAAACAATTAGTTGTTACACTATTCTCAAATCTTAAACTCCTGACTCTCTGTTATCTTTGACTTCTTAAAAGCCGTTGTATGAATGAAAAATTTGTCCTTCGCATCAAGAATGAATTGCAGGAAATCGAAGCAGCCGGTCTGTTCAAAAAAGAACATATCATCACAAGCCCGCAGGGAGCCGAAATTGCAGTGAACGGAAAAACAGTGCTGAATTTCTGTGCGAATAATTACCTGGGCCTGTCATCCCATCCTAAAGTGATTGAAGCAGCACACAAAGCTATTGACACACACGGCTATGGTATGAGCAGCGTACGCTTTATCTGCGGCACTCAGGACATACATAAAGAACTGGAAAGAAAGCTCGCAGCATTTCTCGGCACAGAAGACACCATTTTGTATGCCGCTGCATTTGATGCAAATGGAGGAGTTTTTGAACCTTTGTTTGGTGAGCACGATGCCATCATCAGTGATGCGCTTAACCATGCGTCAATTATTGATGGCGTACATTTATGCAAAGCACAGCGCTTCCGGTATGAACATAATAATATGCAGGACCTTGAAGCGAAACTGCAGGAAAGTACCCGTTGCAGAAGCCGGATCATTGTTACGGATGGCTCTTTCAGCATGGATGGAACGATTGCGCAATTAGATAATATCTGCGACCTCGCCGATCAATATGACTCTATCGTAATGATTGACGACAGCCATTCAAGCGGCTTTTTGGGAAAGACCGGTCGCGGCACGCATGAATACCGTGGCGTAATGGGAAGGATTGATATCATTACAGGTACTTTAGGCAAAGCACTGGGAGGAGCAAGCGGCGGATTTACCAGCGGAAGAAAGGAAATAGTTGAAATGCTTCGTCAGCGCAGCAGGCCTTATTTATTTTCAAACACATTGGCGCCGGGCATTGCAGGCGCATCTATTGCTGTGCTGGATATGCTTACAGAAACTACAGAACTCCGGGATAAGCTCGAATACAATACAAAATATTTCAGGACGAAAATGACAGAAGCGGGTTTTGATATAAGGCCCGGTGAACATCCCATTGTTCCGATTATGTTATACGATGCGGCGATAGCCCAAAACTTCGCTGCAAAACTGCTTGAAGAAGGAATATATGTAATTGGGTTCTTTTACCCCGTCGTACCAAAGGGATTAGCACGCATCAGGGTACAGCTAAGCGCCGCTCACGAGCAGGAACACCTGGATAAAGCCATTGCTGCATTTGCCAAAGCAGGGAAGGAGTTGGGGGTGGTGAAATAAAAT
>JAHEZC010000335.1 GCA_023251275.1 Parafilimonas sp.
GCAGGTACGGCAATACATGTTTGATCAACTGCTCACCAAAATAACGGCTTGCATCACGCGGCAATTCGTTAGGAAGATTTCCTACAGCCATCACATCCACACTTTCTTCAAGATAAGGAGCGGTTTTTTTTCTCGTCTGTTTATTTACACCATATACCGGATCGTCAATTGAAGCATCCCCCAGGTTGCAGGGAATGCTGCCTGCAATATCATCCGTAATATCAGCAATTGTCTGGATTTTGAAATCGCTATGTTGCAAAGTTTCCCATTCAAACAGGCGGGGGATATTCTTATCCCAATATACCCCATTCATCAGGATATCCGTATGCGCACAATAAGGTTCAAACAGGCAATCGTATTCGTGCGGATATGTGTGAAAATGTACACGGTTATATTTACCTGTTATCTTATGCTGATACAGATTATTTCCTTTTAAATGCACATATACCGGATAAGTAAATTCTTTTGTCAGGTAATCATCTGGTTCCACATCCTGCACATCCATCAGGTTCATTATTTCAAGAATGCCATGGGCCACACGGCAACTGCCTGTAACAGCAATTTTTACATTTGGCAGCTTTAATCCGAAATAGGTGTGTATGAGTTCACGATAATCTTTATGCTTATAAACCCTGCCCAAGTTAAAAGTTTTTGTACGGTTGCCATAAGCCATCATGCCATTATGTGCACCTACTACACCCGCAAAAAATCCGAAGCCAATAATGCGCTGTCCATCTTCATGTTCAAGGCATTCATAATCTATGAGTGTGATATCCCTGTCCATCATTGCATGCAGCATCTTCTGGTTATGGGGTTGTTTTTTTCTTGTGTGAGAGAAAAACAGGTATGTCTTTCCAGGCATCAGCATATCAACCGGCACTTCTTTTATACCTAATAAAATATTGCAGTTACCGATATCATCCTTAACGGAAATGCCCGCCTGCGCATATTCTTCATCAGTAAAACAACGGGCCGGAGATCTTTGCACGGTAATCCTGCAATCGTCAACATTCCTCATCAGCCACCGGCATTGAGCAGGCGTTAACGTTACACGGTTATCAACGGGAATTTTTCCTTCTCTGATCAACCCGATATCAGGCATCTGCTATAAATTTGCACGGCAAGGTAAAGGATTTTTGAAGTATGCAATGAACCTCAATGATTGATGAATGAATTTGAATTGAACTAAATAAAAACCTTGTGAGTAATATATGCGCCTGTTAAAGAAATTGTTGATCTTAATGCAAAGGATATTGCTTCCAAAAAAGGGCTGTTGCAAATGAGCAGGCGGGGTTTTCGCAAAATATCGCAGCGGATTTTGGCGACATTGAATTAGCGATGTAATATTGCAGCCCGGTAAATTAAAAATTTTCAATTGAAAGTTTTCGGATAAACGCCCAGGTGGCGGAATTGGTAGACGCGCTGGACTCAAAATCCAGTGGTAGCAATACCGTGCTGGTTCGATTCCAGTCCTGGGCACTGCAGCATAGAAGGCAATCTTTTAAAGACTGCCTTTTTTATTTAATCATTTCGATTGGAATAATTAATTTAGCCCACATTCATTAATTCACAAAAACAGGCCATATATGAAATTCGCATTGCTTACCGTATCATATTCAGGTTTATTTTATTCTGGTAAAGCGCTCTCAATCGAGCAACAGATATATAAAGCAAAGGAACTTGGTTTTGATGCACTCGCCATAGAAACAAAGCGGCCCATTGCTTTTCCGCTTGATCTGAGTAAAGCTGACAGGCAAAGAATTAAGCGTCTTGCAGAAGACGAGGGTATTGCATTGTGCGCAGTGGAAAGCATGTCAAACTTTGCAGGCCGATATATGGAAGAAAGGGAAAATAATCTCACCATGATGAAAGCTGTGCTTGAACTTGCTTATGACCTGGGCATTGACCTGGTAAAAGTTTTTGCTGCCTGGCCGGGAATTATTAACGATGAAGAAGAAATTGCAGTATATGCGCAATATGACCGGGGAAATTATTTCAAGCCCTTGTTTCCTGCTGATTTAAGAAAGTGGAACCGTGCTGCAGATGGCGTCCGGGAAGTGGCTGACTGGGCGGCAGATATGGGGATCACCCTTGCGCTGCAGAATCATGCGCCGGTTATAACTCCCGGTTATGAGGACGTGCTTGCTATGATGAAGGAAATTGACAGGGAAAATGTGAAACTATGCCTTGATGTTCCCTTATTTTATGACCGGCAAGCTGATGATTATGTTCGTGCGGCGGTCAAAGAATGCGGAGACCATATTGTGTATTCCCACTACGGCGCATGGAATTTAAAGGAAACTGAAGACGGTGAAGTTGTTCAGGAACCTGCTCCCTCATTTGGAGGTCAGATCAATTATAAGACATTTATCAGGGAGCTTCTGAAAATCGGATACGATGGATATTTCGCATCTGAATATTGCTTACCGCTGATAAAAAATCATCATATTGCAGGTATAGAAGAAGTAGATAAAGCAATGGTACTTGCACTCAGGTATATGAAAGAAATGATCTATGGCTCACCATTGCTTGCAATATAAAAATGCAGTGCGCCTGCTGTATTAAATCATCAAAAAATATTTTTCTCATCAATCAATTACAAAAATTGCAAACTGACTTCTCTCGGTATAATTTTGAAAATACCTGATTCCTGATACATTTAAACCTGTTACAGAATTTTGAAAGAAACTCCCAATTGTCCGTATCCTCAAAAATATCATCGTCATTTTATTCAAGGCTTCCGGTGCACCTGCATCCATAGCCACAATAAATTGAATCATTTTCTCGCAAACATCGAAATCGGCACAGGTTTCAGTATCAGGATTTCTGAATGTAAGTTTTAGTCTTTCCATTTGATTGTATGTTGATCAGAGATACTTTGTTTAAAAAAGCAATTAATTATTATAAAATAAAATCTTTGATTCCTCCTGACTGAAAACGACGTTACATAAACTCCGCAATCAGCGAATGAAAATGATGCGTGCCTTGTTCACGTTTTACAGAATACCTGCCGTGAGTATAAAACCTGGAGCGAATTCCTTTCTGTACATTTTCCACGACTTCCTCATCTTCTAATTCCACTGTATCAAGCCCGCTGCCGGCGCCGGAATTCAATTTACTTTCATCAAATACATAAGTAAGAAAAGAAATCCTGCATTCACTTACATGCTGAGGCTGTACAATATTTAATGATAATCCCCAGGGATAAAAATTAAACATCATATTCGGGAACACCCAGAAATAATAGGCCGCCACATCTTTTCCATAGTCCGGCGATGAAGCAGGCAGGTCAAAACAGGAATCTCCCTTTTTGCCAATACCAAGCTGAAGGCTGCAATAGTGAAACACTTCTGTAGAATATTCTCCAAAATCAAGCACCTGGTTAAGGCCTGCATGCACAAAGGGAATATGAAATCCCTCCAGGTAATTTTCACAATACAGTGCCCAGTTTGCTTTTACTGTATAATCTTTGGAAAGATCTGCTCGGTATTCCAATTTATCCATCGGCAGCCATGCTAATCTTTTCATCATTTCGGCAAAAAAAACCTCCGCTTTTATCCGCGGATGCAATGAAGTGAACAATAATTTACCCCATTGAAATAATGGAAGCCGGTGAAGATTATCGTCTTCTGTCGGAAAATTTTCTACCTCTTTAAACTCAGGCATGGAAATAAATTTCCCGTCAAGTGAGAATAAACGCCCATGATACCTGCATCTCAATTGATTGACCTTACAGGGAGTATATGCAAGAAGGTTGCCCCGGTGTGTGCATACATTGCTTACGCAATACAATGTATTTTCTTTATCCCTCGTCAGCAGCAAAGGCTCATTGAGATAATTTTCAAGAAGAATAAATGGAAAGGCTGAACATGGTTCCTTTACATTCCCTGTATCACCTGCGAATTGCCAGGTCTGTGCAAAAATTTTTTCTTTCGAAGCTTCGTAATGGTAAGGACTTAAATAATAACCTGTATCTATTGTTTTCGCTTTGGCTATATCCGGGTCTATAAAGAATTGAGACATAAGCAAACAATTTTTTTAAAGATAAAGTTTTTACTGCTAGCATTGCAAATAATGAACACGAAGATAAATGGTGATCAAAATATAGTTCACTAATGTGTATCTTAATTGACGCAAAGCAATTAATAAATCCGGGAATAAC
>JAHEZC010000336.1 GCA_023251275.1 Parafilimonas sp.
GAAATTTGATTATGAAAAAGCGAAATGGTTCAATCATGAATGGATAAAAAAAATGGATGATTCGGAGCTCTCTGTAAGATTATTTAATTTTTTGGGTCCAGCAAGACAATTTTATGATTGGAATTTAATGCCAATGGTAATACGGCTTATAAAAAAAAGAGTTACGCTATTATCTGATTTTTTGCCTGAAATAAGATATTTTTTCGATAGGCCAACCTCTCTACAGATAATAAATTTGATAGATAAATGGACTGATCTCAAAAAAGAAGCGTTTAAAAGTCTTATTAAAGATTTAGATGCGAATATGGTTTGGAATGAAGAAAATATCGAAGGGATATTTAAAAAAACTGCAGAATTATACAATTTAAAATTAGGAGACTTACTACTAGCCTTTAGAATTTTTCTTGCAGGTGAAAAAAAAGGGCCTTCTGTTTTTGAAATCTCTTCTTTATTAAGGAAAGATGAAGTTATTTATAGAATTAATTTCGGACTCGATGAAATTACAAAGTATTTAGCTAATCTTAATTGAAATTATTATAGCTATTCCTCATTAGGTTTTTGTGCGGAAAATATATATTGGGCGTCTTTGATGCTGCCATTACGCTATCGAAAGAAGATGACATCAGCAGATAAAAACTACAATGGGGTTGTTGAGCAATTCTTTATGAGACTGAAATATATAAGATCTATTTTTAACTCGTTGTGGTATGACTTTATTCGTAGTGTTCTTAGTGGGTCTTAGTGAACTTCGTGTCCAAAAAAATAGTCACAAAGGACACGAAGCATACACAAAGTACGCAACGTTGCATGACTTTAAAGTAGCAACCTTATTGTTTTATTATTTTGCTATCCCTTTTTCTTTAATTGCACAAGGGATTTATTTCTAAATACATAAGCCAAAAATCATCCGGACAATTCTGAATTTGCCTCAGAAGAACTGCTGTGTTGCGCTCCCGGTGAAACTAATTGCTTTTCGGGGTCAATACCCAGCCAGAGGAGGCACCCTGTAATCATTACAAAAGCAACCACAAAAAGCGGGTAGTTGAAATTATGCGTAACGTCTGCAATCTTTCCAAAAATAATAGCGAGAAAAAATGCGCCCATCTGTCCAAAAAAATTCATTGCTCCTGTCACAGTACCTGCATTATTGCGTCCAATATCCGTGCATACTGCATAAGACACCATTACGCCGAATGAAAAAAATGCATTCGCAGCGATAAGGCAAAAAGCCGCCACATTATTTTCCGATACAAATGCGGCAAGAAAGATCATCAGGCCGCACATACCCAAACCAGACATGCCGACAAAACGCCTTGCAAAGCGTAAATTTTTTCGTTTTACCAGCCAGTCAGCGACAAATCCGCCTGCAAAGAAACCGGCAATGCCAACAATGAAAAGAGTAAATGTGACCGCTTTCATTTCATTTTCAGAAAAATGCCTTCCCTCCTGCAGGTAAACCGCCATCCATGCGACGAAGAAATAATTTGCCCACTGGCAGCAAAAATACATGAGCATTAATGCCCAAAGATTCCTGTTCCTCAAAATGAGCTTCCAGTGAATATGATGCTCGTTGCTGCTGAAGCGGCGGTTGGTTTCAATAAGCTCCCGCTCTTCGGGAGAAATATTACGCATTTCTGAGGGGAAATTCCGGAACCATACAAAACAGATCAATACCCAAATCAGGCCGATGGTGGCATTCACATAAAAAGACATACGCCATCCATACCAGGCAGCAATGGGTATAACGATCAGCGGAGCAATAGCCGAACCGATTTGTGAACCGATGCCTACCCATGTCAGGGAGCGTCCTGTTTCATTTTTAGGAAACCAGCGTGAGATTACAATGATGCAGTTGGGGTATGTACCTGACTCACCTATACCAAACAGAAATCTTGCCGCCATTAATGTTACAAGACCGGTAACTGCACCGGTCAATGCAGTAAATAAGGACCACCATAAAACTATACGGATGAAAACAGCACGGGGGCCGATTCGGTCACCTAATATTCCGGATGGAATTTCAAACAAAGCATAAGCTAACGCAAATGAACCCAATACCCATCCGAACTGCTCATTGGAAAGGCCAAGCTCAGCTTTTATTTTTACGCCGACAAGAGAAATACAAATCCGGTCGAGATAAGTAAGTGTTGTGAGGGAGCAAAGCAATGCAAGTACACGATAGCGGTATGGAACAGATATTGTCATTTTCTCCAGGCAATGGATGCTATAAAGATAGGGGCTTAACTATGAAATGCTGAGAATGGATTTTGAAGAATATCAATTGTATTCATTCACGAAGTTGTAAAAGGGTTTCGACTTCCAAATCATTTGTTTTTTCAAAAATATCCGGCTCATCTTTATTCTCAATAAATTTGGCTTCTGATAAATATGATCAAAAAGTTGCTGCATATTTCTTGTTTGCGATTAAGGATAATCATCCTTACCGGAATTGTTGGTCTGCTTATTCCGCTAATCTCTTTTGAGCAATGCACTGCTACGATCAATAATTTTCCTTATAATGAAAATTTTGAAACATCTAATGGCAACTGGGTTGCAGGTGGAAATGCTCCTGATTGGGCATGGGGAACGCCCTCCAAACCGGTTATTAATTCTGCCGGCGGCGGATCAAAATGCTGGATCACGGGAGGGTTAAATAAAAGGGCTTACAACGACGGAGAAAACTCATGGTTGAGAAGTCCGTGCTTCGATTTTACCAACCTTAGCTATCCGTATATAAAATTTAAAGTATTCTGGGAGACTGAAGGAAAATACGACGGGGCAAACCTGCAATATTCAATTGACAACGGCGCTACCTGGCAATTGGCAGGCAGCACACGTGATAATAATACCTGCCTTACGGAGAATTGGTATAATGCATCATCGCTTGCCAATTTATCCGGCCAGGATGCATGGTCAGGAAATATACAATCTTCGAGACCAGGTTGTTTTGTCGGTGGCGGCAGTAGTAAATGGGTAACCGCCGTACATGATATGCCCGCCCTTGCCGGTATGCCGGGTGTCATGTTTCGATTTGTTTTTGCAAGCGGTACTACCTGCAATGATTTTGATGGTTTTGCAATGGATGATTTTAGCATTGCTGAAGCTCCTGCCAGCACTGCTTCTTTTACATACTACTGCTCAAGCAGCCTCAGAGTAAATTTCAAGAGCACATCATCATTGTGCCCAACATCTTTCCATTGGAATTTTGACGATCCATCCTCCGGCATAGACAATGAATCAAATGTTCCGAATCCTACGCATGCCTACACTATCGGGAGAAAGTACAATGTAAGCTTAACCGTATCGGGCCCGGGTAATCGTTCTTCAAATTATACACTGCAGGGCCTGGAAATAATCGGGGATGTCACCGCATCTGTCGTAATTCCATTACATTGTTACGGTGATACGACCGGTGTAGTGACCTCTGATTTCACAGGAGACAGTTCTGATCATTTTCGCTGGGATTCTGATCCTGTTCAAACTACCCAAACAGCGATAAATCTCCGCGCCGGGAAGTATAACGTAACCATCACAAATGATGATGGCTGCCCGGCATCTGCGAATGTAATTTTAACTGAACCTCCGCCCATGCTGCATACATTGACAATCGTTAAACCTATGTGCGCTGTCAGCAATGGCAGTATTGATATTGCCGTGTCAGGCGGATCACCGCCCTATTCTTATACCTGGTTTCCTGATGTAAGTAATACTTCATCTGCAAAAAACATTGCATCAGGAATATACATAGTCACAGTTACCGATAACAACCAGTGCCATAAAGTTATCAATATCACGCTTCCTGCATTGGGTGATTTAGAGGCAGGTATTTCGCAGCACAGAGATGTAAGTTGCTTTGGCGGAAACGATGGAGTGGCAATGGTTACTGCTACCGGCGGCGATAAGCCTTATCTCTATTCATGGTTGCCATCAGGGGGAAATGCTGCAATCGAAAATAATCTTGCCGCAGGCAGTTACAACGCAACAGTTACAGACGCCAAAGGATGCAAAGCATTTGCTGCTGCAGTCATTAATCAGCCTGAAGCGCTTTCATCAGCCATGTCAGTTCAAAATACATTCTGCGGAAAAAACAATGGAAATGCAGCGGCAGAACCACATGGCGGAACCAGCCCTTACCAATTAAACTGGACCCCGGGTAATTA
>JAHEZC010000337.1:0-1709 GCA_023251275.1 Parafilimonas sp.
GGAATTACAGGAAGTAAAGCAATTAACAGTGATACTAAAAACCAAACAGATGTACCAACCAGAATTTCGCATAGTATAATTTTTAGATTAACAGCAGCTTTATTTTCGGGCCGTTCTTCGTTGCATCAATTCTCTCCACGTAGTCAAAATAATGTTTTCATCCTGCAATGCCTTTTTAAATGCCGGGTCTGTCATTGCCAGCAGGTCGCCACTGCGAACAGGCCCCGAATCAGAAATATGCTGAAATACTTCAGTTGTTTTTGTGCAATGCATGATCATCATTGTAACACCAGGTTTCAATGATTTAATAGCCTCTATATATTTCTGCGTTTTATACTGCTGCAGTTTTACATCATCATTTTTTACACTATCAGGTATAGTCCAGCCGTAACTGTAATTGTGGAGATCATCCAGCACAGGCAATTGCGAGTTCCATAAGAGTTCTCCGATATGTCGCATTAATTCTATCTGCGTATCGGGCAATTGCATTTGTTGCTGAATTAATTGATCATGCCCGCCCGGTAACATTACAGGAATATGATTTTCTATGCCCATTCTTATATAGCGATCCAGGAATTGCGGTGTAGCGAAAAGAGTGCCCATGTGTGAATCGAGATGTGTGGGTTCAAAGCCCATTGTTTTTGCTCTTTCAAGTTGTGCACGCATTTCTTTTTCTACCTCATCTGGTGAAGCATGTTCCGAAACATTTTCTACACTTGGCCACATATTTCCTTCGCTGTCCACCAATCCGGGCACATTTGTTTTTCCTGCAAGCGGCCCCCAGCGATATTCGCCCCATTCAGAAGTAAGCGTGAGATGCAACCCTGCATCTGTTTTTGGATTTTGTTTTAAATAATGCACAAAGGCAGGAACCCAGGGGCAAGGCATCATCACACTGCAACTTGTAGCCACACCTTTGGTCATGGCTTCAATTGCTCCTTCATTGGAATCGTAACTCATTCCAACGTCATCAACATGAAGAATTAAAACTTTTGCGCCTTTTGGATAACCAAGTTTTTCAGCATAAGTTGTATCCTGCGCACAGGAGGGGAAAATAATTCTGGTAATAAAAATAAGAGAAAGAAAAAGTTTTTTCATCGGCAACCGGTTTCAGAGCGAGAAGATAAAACAAAATTGTATTGATGAAATATTTTTTTGCTCTCTCATATAAAAAAGAGAATACGTAAAACAAAAATGATTGAGTTAATTGTTATTCTAACGGAGACCTGATTTTTTCCCGTTTTTTCTTCTTGCCGCCACTATAAATTTTCTTCGCCTTTTCAAGTAACATTAAAAATTCTGCCTGCGAAATATCATTCATATCAATAACAGGTTTAGCAAACCTGATAATATCATCCCAGTTATAATTTTTTGCAAATTCAGACTGCTTCAGCAACTCGCCAAACATAATTACCGAAGCAGCAAAACGAATGATTTTTTTTTCACTATTTATATCTGTCAGGTTATCAGCCACATCAAAATCTTGGAATTGTTCCTCCTTTGTTTCTGGAATCTTGTAATGCAGTTTTAAAAGAGCCAAGTTGCCGTTACCTGTATCAATGCCATTGCTTTTATCGGCTCTTACAATTTCAAAGACTGCGATAATTGAATGGCCAGTGCCAACTTCACCTCCTTCCAGTTCACTTATACTGTCTTCAAGCGCATCAACTTTATTGTCAAAACCTATCAGTCTGTATTCTTTTACTTTT
>JAHEZC010000337.1:1719-4156 GCA_023251275.1 Parafilimonas sp.
GGCTTCATCTGCCACATCATATAATGTTTTGGTGAACTCTGTCACCATTATTTTTTCCGCTTCCTGCAGGTTATCGAGGTAAGCAAAATTTCCATTTCCTTTTTTTGCAAGCACTTCAAGTTTGCTGTCCTTGTAATTGCCCATACCCACCCCGAGGCAGGTGAGGTAAATGCCTGACTGTTTGTGTTGCGATATGAGATCTTCAAACTCTTTATCACTCGTTTGGCCCACATTAAAATCGCCGTCTGTTGCAAGTATCACCCTGTTATTCCCGTTTTTGTTAAAAGTTCTTTCTGCAAGCGCATACGCTGTTTTGATAGCAGCTTCACCCGGTGTGTCTCCCCCTGGACTTAATTTATCAATCGCTGCATTGATAATGTCTTTTTCTGCACCGGAGGTAGGCTGCAGTAAAATGCCTACGCTTCCTCCATATATAACTATTGAAACTGTGTCTTTATCACGCAGGTTTTTTATCAGCAATTTGAAAGCTGATTTTAACAAGGGTAAGCGATTGGGCTGATCCATAGACCCGGAGACATCAATCAAAAAAATAAGATTGGCAGGCGGCACATCTGCCAAGTTTAAAAAAGGAGCACTAAGGTTTATAAAAAGAAGTTCATTTTTGCTCCAGGGACAAGAGGTCAACTGTGTTTTGCAGGTGAATTTTCTCAGCGAAGTGTCTGTATCTTCCACAGAAAAATTGAAATAATTCAGCATTTCTTCAATCCGTACAGCAGTCTGAGGTACTTTTAAATCAATATTCAGGAACCGTCTTGTATTGCTGTAAGATGCCTTGTCAATATTAAGTGTGAAGCCTGTTTCAGGGTATTTATCTGTTTCTACAAAACTGTTTTCAACGAGGCTGGAATAACTTTCACTTCCGTGATAGTAAACAATTTTTTGATCTTTCGTTTCATCTTTGGTAAAGGAAATCAATTTATGCCGGGTAATACTTGCTGCCGCAGGTGATACCTTTAGGGTGAAAACATTGAATTTACCCGTATAAGCGGCGGTTTTTAAAGTCTCGTATCCTAATGCCTGGAGGATAATAGTATCTGTAATAACTGAAACCGGAATACCAAATGCGCCTGCAACACCTGTATAATAAGGATATGTTCCTTTTGATTGAAGATATAGTTTGATATTGTACAATCCATTACCTTTCTCATCCTGCACTATACCTCTGAGGTAATATTGCGATGAAGATTGCAGGCATGCAATACAAAGAAACAAGATGAGTACAGGTTGTTTCAAAGAAGGGCCGAGATTTGCATAAAGTTAAAATTATATTTCAACAAACAAATATCAGGTGATAATCTTCCTTTTACTTTAACTGATATATAGCCCGGTAATTACGGCCAAGTCCGTCATAATCCAATCCATAGCCAACTACGAATTTATTGGGAATGGAAAAACAGCAATAATCAATCTTAACAGGATAAATAGTGGCTTCTGGTTTGTGGAGCAGCACAGCGATTTTCAAAGTGGCAGGTTGCTGATTAATGATCTGCGGAAGAAACTCGGTAATGGTTTTGCCGGTATCAATAATATCTTCTGTAATCACTATATTCCGTCCTGTAATATCAATGTCAAGACCAATTGTAGTAAGAATGTGACCTGTAGATTTTGTTCCTTTATAGGAGGCTAATTTTATAAAAGAGATTTCAGCATCTATAGTCAGGTACTTAAAAAGATCAGAGGCAAACATAAAGGACCCATTTAAAACCGCAATAAATAAAGGTCTTGTACCATTGTAATCATGATTGAGCCTGGAAGCAAGCTGCTGCACTTTGGCCTGTATTTCATCTTCTGAAAGATAAGGGACAAAATATTTGTCATGCACTTTTATTGCATTCATGCAGGTTTCGTTTTGGCTGAAATAAAACTATGATTTTTATTTCGAATAATTTTTCTGAAGGCGGGGCATAGTTTGCGCAGGTGCACGTAAATAAATCTTTTCCCCGGCCGCAGGCTGCATGCCTTTTTGCAAATGATTATACCCGAGCAGGCTTTCTAATTGCACCCCTTCTATCTGGGCGATTTTTTCAATTGTTTCATCATGCCCAACCAGATGAAAATCTTTATCGCCTTTTTTTAATTTCTTTTCAAGAAAAATAAGCCGCCCTTCATTTAAAACAGTCACTGCATTGAGTTCGTTGAATTCAAGCAGTTTTTTATAAGCAATATTGTAATTACTGGCAAGCGCAAACAAGGATGTTTCCGGTTGAGCAAATACAACTTTTGCCTGGTTCACAATAAAAATACCCGTTGGATAAGTCGGCGCCATTACAATGGTTTGTGCCACTTTTGCAGATGATTCAACCTGTTCATCATTATCTTCATTTTCCTGCGATGTATTGTTTAGATCGGCCTGGGAGGACTGAGCAGATAATGTGTTTGCAGGGATATTATTTCGTTGATTGGCTGCAAAAATTGG
>JAHEZC010000338.1 GCA_023251275.1 Parafilimonas sp.
CGGTATATCTTTCCTGCATGCCTTCCACTGTATCAAGAAGTGATGCAGCTTTTGGATCTTTACACACAAGCAGGTTGCGCATGAATTCTGATAAGCCATTTAACAACAGGTCACCTTCGAAACCTTTCCGGTTAATTTCGTCGTAGAGCAGCATAGCGCCTGCCAGGTCCTGCTGCATCAGGCAGTCCGCCATTTTGAAATAATAATCGGCATCGAGAATATTAAGATGTTCGAGCGTGTTCTGGTAAGTCACGTCGCCATTGGTGAAGCTCACAATTTTATCGAGGATACTCAATGCATCGCGCAGGCAGCCTTCACTTTTTTGTGCGATTACCTGCAACGCCGGTTTTTCTGCGCGGATATTTTCCTTATCGGTTATTTCCTGCAGGTGCATCACCGTATCATTCGTGGTGATCCGTTTGAAATCGAATATCTGGCATCGTGATAAAATAGTAGGAAGTATTTTATGTTTTTCTGTTGTCGCAAGAATGAAAATGGCATAAGAAGGCGGCTCTTCCAGTGTTTTCAAAAAGGCATTGAAGGCGCTGGCGCTGAGCATGTGCACTTCATCAATCACATAAGTCTTATATTTCCCGTTTTGCGGCACAAATCTTATCTGGTCAACAAGCTCCCTGATATTGTCCACAGAATTATTGGAGGCCGCATCAAGCTCAAAATAATTCAGCGAGGTTCCTTCATTGAATGTCCTGCAACTGTTGCATTGGTTACAGGCTTCACCATCGGGCTGCAGGTTTTCACAGTTGATCGTTTTTGCGAGAATACGGGCACAGGTGGTTTTGCCCACACCACGCGGCCCGCAAAAAAGGAATGCATGGGCAAGCTGGTTGCTTTTGATCGCATTCTTCAAGGTGGTAGTGATATGCGATTGTCCCACAACTGTATTGAATGTTTGCGGACGATATTTTCTTGCCGAGACGATAAATTTATCCATAGCAGAGCTGCAAGTTAATGAGAAGGATTCAACGTACAAGGAACAAGTTCCGGGCTTTTATACACAGTTCTGACTTGTCTTTCGTTTTTTGATTTTTGACTCTCGTTTCCTCGCTCTTGTGTTTTGTATTTTGTTTCTTGTATCTTGTTTCATGTTTTTTTACTTATACTCCATCACGGGGTGCCTTTCAAAAGAGTGTTTATTATTAAAAATATAGCGGTAAGTTACCATTCTCCTGCTTTGCGAGGCGTCAAGATTTTTGTAAATATTAAGCATCTTGGGATTCCAGTCTGCGGCCCAGCCCATTTCATAAATATCGTACAGATGCTCTCCCATTATCAAGGACGCACCTACATAAATCATAAAGCTGTCAATACCCAATGCCTGGAATTTTGGAACTACTCCAAATGCCACGCCGGTAAAGCGTTTACATTCGCCTTTCTTTTTCATCCATAATAAGCGCAGTTTTTCCACCAGGCCAAACCGTCCATTGAAGTGCCTGAAATATTGGTTAAGGTCCGGGATATTTATCCACATGCCAATCGGCTCCTCCCTGTAATATGCAAACCAGATGAGTCTTTCATCCATTACTGGTTTTAGTTTATTGAACAACTTCATTACCTGCTCTTTGGTAATTTCTTTTGCCTCTCCATGCTGCGCCCAGGCAGCATTATAAACCGTTGCAAATTCAGCGGCATGCTTCTCCAGGTTTTTTATCCTGATGTGCCTCGCACTGTAATCCGTCCTGGCTTTGAATTTAGCATGACGCTCCGCAAATCTTGAAGGCAATGGATCATCCACACGCATTGCATAGTAATACTGGTTGTAATAATTCTGAAAGCCAAAACCTTCAAATAAACCTTCATAATACGATGGATTAAAAGGCATGCCATAAAGGTGTTCATTGTCAAAGCCTTCCAGCATTAATCCCCACCATTTGTCGCGGTCGCCAAAATTTATGGGGCCGTCCATTGCTTCCATTCCTTTGCTTTGCAGCCATACTTTGGCTGTATTAAATAATTCGTTTGCAGACGTCTGGTCATTGATACATTCGAAAAATCCGATGCCGCCTGTGGGGTAATCTGTTCCTTTATTGATATATTTTGCATGGGTGAATGCGGCGATCCGTCCAATCAGTTTTCCTTTATCATCTTTCGATACCCATCTTTTTGTTTCGCCGTATTTATAGTTTTTATTTTTGGAATGATCAAATATGTCATTCATTTCAAAATCCGGCGGACGAACATAGTTGGGATTATCCCGGTTCATCTGCGGACTTACTTCGAGAAAATCTTTTGCTAAAGCGGGTGTATTTACTTCAACTATATGCATGGCCAAAGACCGTTTTTTGCGAATGTAAGGATGATACGAATGAAATGATGGAACGGACTGCAGGATTTTAACAGGAGGTGCACATTATTTTACAAACAGTTTGTCAGCCATTTTAGCATCGTGCCCGTAAATATCTTTTCTGAAATTGAGGAGTCCATCCTTATCAACCCATGCAGTGAAATAACATATAATCACCGGAACACTATGTGTCAGCGATACCCACTTTTCATCAATCAGATGCATAGCGCTGTCTATTGCAGCACTGTTCCATGAACTGTCTCCGCGCAGCAGGTATTCAGCCAGTTTTTTAGGCTCACCCACACGAATACATCCGTGACTGAAGTTACGGCTCGATGCAGTGAAAAGGTCACGGTTGGGCGTATCATGAAAATAAATATCGTAATTGTTGGGAAATAAAAACTTTACAAGGCCGAGTGAATTATCACCGCCGGGTTTTTGCCTTATCATGGGCATTCCATTATTGTAACCTGTAATTTCCATGTGATGCCGGGTGAGGTAGCCAGTATCTTTTTTCAACGCCGGAATTATTTCTTTCTCCACTATACTTGCGGGCACATTCCAGTAAGGGCTGAATACAATGTATTTAAGATTACCTGTAAAAATAACGGTATTGTTTGCGGCAGTACCTACAATCACATTCGTTGAAAAATTTAATTTCCCGTTTTCATATACATACATTTTAAAAGCGGGGATATTCACATAAATGTAATCGTTGTTCTGTTCAGCGGGCATCCAGCGTAATCTTTCGAGATTGATGAGGATTTGTTCTATGCGTTTCCCCGGTGTAATATTAAGCTCATTGATCATTCTGGCGCCGATGACTCCATCCGGGCTTAAACCCATTCTTTTCTGGAAACGCTTTACGGCAAACAATAAAGATGAATCAAAAGTTGCTGAAGAATCATTTACGGTAAGATCGGAGAGAATGGTCAATCGGTTTTTTATCTCCGGAATAATTTCTGATACCTCTCCGGGCCTGATGGATTTGGCAGGTTTGGGGATAGAGTCCCATTGATCTTTTTTCTGCAGATCGAAATATATAGAGAGAAAATCCTGTAATTTTTTGTATTGCGAATTCAGGGAAACATATTCATCAGTTTCCTTCCCCTTTGATTGAATAACCGAATCGAGCAATGCAGTTAAGTCAACTTTTTTCCGCGGAATAAACCAGCCCAATTCTGACACATCCACATCACTCCCGTTGTAAACTTTGGCGGCGTAATGAAAGAATTGCCCGGTCAGGTACAATTCCGTCTGGAGAATTTCACCATAATGTTTTGGCTTCTTATCATCTGCAATGAACTTGTTGTACATCGCATATACCGCCTTATTATAAAGGCTGCTGTCCTGTAAATTGCTGATGGTATTGTTGAGCAGGTTGATAAAGTTATGCGCCTGTTCGCCTAAGCCGCTTGAGTCAAACCATGCATATTCATAGTTACGCTGCTTATAAAAATCTATATATTGTTTTTCATATTTTTTATAGCGGGGATGGGAACCGATGAAATTCTCGAGTTGAATACTGTCAGTGAAAAGATTATTGAATGAGGTGACAACTGTGATGCTCGTATCACGCACCACATTTTTATCTTTTAAATTTTTACAGGCATGCAGCCACAACGCCATTATGATGAAGATTGCGAAATATTTTACTTGCATAATATTTCTCCCGGCTTTGTGAATATACGTCATTCAGCAATTCATCAGCAGAGCTGCAGCAACAATTCCTGCCGTTTCCGTCCGCAATCTTGCAGTGCCCAAACTTACAGGCTGATGATTATGCTGCAATGCCAGTTGGATCTCAGAATATGTAAAATCACCTTCAGGCCCGATAAGTAT
>JAHEZC010000339.1 GCA_023251275.1 Parafilimonas sp.
TGTTGGAAGCGCTGCTGCCAAAACTTGGACTTGTGGGCGGAGAGGAAACATTATTAATGACATAATTCACGGTTCCTGACACAGTAAACTTGTTAGATAATTTGGCCGTTCCTCCTACTCCGAATGTATTACGTATCTGACCATTTCCGGGTGTAAATCCCTTGTCATCCAGGTAGCTGTAATTCATATTATAATTTACTGCTCCGGAAGATCCCGCTACATTAACTGAAGTATTGCTTACCAATCCCTGGCGAAAAAAATTTCCGACACTGTTATAATATTTGTAATCATATTTAGTGCCCGCATACTCTGGAAATGCCGCGTTTAAAGCGGGTCTGTCATAAGGATGTGATACCTGCGCAGGCGGATCGGTGATTTTTGCACCCCAGTTACTGAAAAATGTTATACCCAGGCTGAGATCAAATCCTCCGCCCCAATGTGTTTGATATTCCGGAAGATTGGCAACATTATTGGCAAATAAAGACTGGGAAACAGAAATTTCAGCTTTGTTTTTTGCTTTTTGCGTAGAACCGGTCTTCGTTGTGATAAGTATTACGCCATTTCTGCCCTGCTCACCATAAAGTGTTGTAGCACTGAGCCCTTTTAACACACTGACACTCACTATATTATTAGGATCAATATCCAAAAAACGGCTCGAGGTCTGGTTGCCGTAAGTAAAATCTGCCTGCACATTTGTATTTCCATTAAATGGCACGCCATCTACAATGAATAAAGGGACGGAATTCCCTGAAATGGAACTGATGCCGCGTATAACGATGTTGGTGCCGCTGCCGCTTAAGCCGCTGCTGTTCATAATATTCAGACCAGGCGCTTTGCCACTTAAAACCCTTGCCAAATCTCCATCCGCCCTAAGTTCCAGGTCTTTTTTATCTACTGTGCTTACCGCATATCCCAGTGCTTTTTTCTCACGCTTAATACCTAAGGCAGTCACAACTATTTCTTCCATTGCATTTAGCTGTGCCACCAAAGAAATAGTCAAATTGGACTCTGATCCAATCTTAACCTCCTTGGTAATAAAATTTAATGCGGAAATTACAAGAACGTCACCGGTTTTCGCCGAAATCGCAAATGTGCCTTCAGCACCCGCGGCAATACCCATCTTGGTGCCTTTAATTAAAACTGAAGCGCCTTCGACTGGTTGTTTGTTTGCGTCTATTACTTTACCGGTGATGGTACGGGTTTGAGCAGTGGCTACGGAAATGCCGGATAGCAGCACTGCTAACAATGTTAGGAGTTTTCTCATGTGCAGTAGTTTATGTTAAGAAAAGTAAAGGCTAATATACACTTTATAATTAAAAAAAACCCTTTAAAAAGTTTTAATACCGTTTATAATTTTTGTTGGAAATTCAAAGAAGCCCCTGATAAACATCCGGGGCCATGATCTTTTGCTTTAAATAAAAAAGTCACATAAGAAGCAAAAAGAACAATAATTTCAGATTTTTCCGGAAAGCGTCTTTGCTCCAGGAAACTCTCAGCAAAACAATTAGCGCATAAGGCACAGCAATTTTCAGCTCTCAATGAGAGGTAAAACAAATCCTGTCTTGATTTAAAAGGGTAATTGTGTTTGATTTCAGGCGTAAGTATTTGTCTGACACTTGCTTTCTTCCCGATGTTTTGGAAATGGGGGCACAGAAAATTAAGACCCCAAAGGAGTTTTCTCATGTGCAATAAATTTTTATAAAGAAAGGGTAAATTTAACATAAACCTCTCAAATAAATAAAAAACCTCTCAAATAATTTTTTTGCCGTTCATAATTCATGAATTCCAGAAACCAGTTTATGATACCTCACTGAGATTTGAAAAAAACTGAAACAGGAAACGCAAAATCCAGAATGGATTTACAAAATGAATGATCTTGCTTTATCAGCAAAGGCTGGTTTACCGGTAATACTTATAGTATTGATTTTGAATTTATTAGATTCTATTGGTTATATTAAAAAAGGGGAGATGTGGCAAATTATTTTTTCATCAACATAAAACTGTCAATAATTCAGGTGCATTTATACCTGATTGAAAAAATTAAAGTGTCAGGGCATAAGTTATCAACAACTAAAAAAAATAATTTTGAAATGTAACCCATTATTGTAATTTAGTGGCAGAATTTAATGGGTTAGTAAGTAAAGGGTTGGCAGTTTTGCCAGCCCTTTTGCTTTTATGAAAACCAGGGACGGATGGGCTTTAAATAATCAGCGCCTCGCAAGGCGATATTAAATTACCTGCTGATAGCAGACTTCAGTCACGAATCAAATCAGCTTAAAAATAATTCTCTGATTACCTTTATAGAATGAGTAAAATCAAAACGGCATTTTTTTGCAGCAATTGTGGTTATGAAACAACAAAGTGGACAGGAAAGTGCCCTTCATGCAATCTATGGAACACATTTGTAGAAGAAGTGATTGACAGCGGTATAAAAACCATTGAAACATGGAAAGATTATTCAGGTGAAAAGAAAACTTCAAAAGCAGTCGCTCTCAATGAAGTGAGCAGTACCAACGAAAAGAGAATAATCAGTGCAGATACTGAGCTCAACAGGGTGCTTGGTGGCGGCATTGTTTATGGAAGTATAATTTTACTTGCAGGTGAGCCGGGAATCGGTAAAAGCACATTACTGTTGCAGGATGCACTCCTGATGAAAAATATTACAGCTCTTTATATAAGCGGTGAAGAAAGCGAGCAACAAATAAAAATGCGTGCCGACAGATTAAGTATCATGAATGAAAATTTTTACCTGCTTACGGAAACTTCAATGCAGATAATTTTCCAGGAAATAAAAAAAATAAAGCCGCAGTTGGTAATTGTTGACTCTGTACAAACATTGCAATCCAATTTAATCGATTCATCCGCCGGAAGTATTTCTCAGATACGCGAATGTGCTGCGGAATTTCAGCGCTTTTCCAAAGAAACAAATACACCCGTTTTTTTAATTGGTCATATCACAAAAGACGGGAGTATAGCAGGACCCAAAATCTTAGAGCACATGGTAGATACTGTACTTCAATTCGAAGGCGATCGTCATTATGCATATCGTATTTTACGAACACTGAAAAATCGCTTTGGCAGCACCGCTGAATTAGGTATTTATGAAATGACCGGAGAAGGTATGCGTGTTGTAACAAACCCATCTGAAATTCTTATACACCAGAAAGAAGAACAACTCAGCGGCAGCGCAATAGCTGCGAGCATGGAAGGATTAAGACCTCTGTTAATTGAAGTGCAGGCGCTGGTTACGCAAAGTGTTTACGGTACTCCGCAGCGCACTGTAAGCGGACTTGATTTAAGAAGATTGCAATTATTACTTGCCGTGCTCGAAAAACGTGGCGGGTTTCATTATGGCGTGAAAGATGTTTTTGTAAATATTGCAGGCGGGCTGAAAGTGGAAGACCCGTCTATTGATCTTGCAGTGATAAGCGCATTATTATCTTCTTATGAAGACATTCCGCTGCCGCAATCTGTTTGCTTTGCCGGAGAGGTTGGATTGAATGGAGAAATAAGAGCTGTGAATCGTATAGAACAGCGAATAGCAGAAGCAGAAAAACTTGGGTTTGAAAAAATTATCGTTTCGCGGTTTAATAAAAAAGGATTTAATAAAAATCAAGCCGGAATCGAAGTGATTCCTTTAGGCAGGGTTGATGAATTGTACCGCTATTTATTTTAAAAATGTTTTTGAAGAACTTTGTTTATACATTAAAGCAATGGTGAAGTTGATCTCATCTTATGTGAATGATTTTGCCCACCTTTTCTTTCCTCATAATTGTGCAGGTTGCGGCACTGATGTACTTCAAAATGTTGCATTGCTTTGTGCAAGATGCCTGCAACAATTACCCGAAACTGATTTTTTTGAACAGCCTGGTAACCCGGTGGAAAAAAAATTTTATGGCCGATTGCAGGTTGAGGCTGCAGGCAGCGCTTATTATTTTACAAAAGAATCTTTGCTGCAACATTTAGTGAAAGAACTTAAATATCATGGGAATAAGGATGCGGGATTTTATCTTGGAAAATTGTCTGGCAACCTGCTGATGCAATCAAAAAGATTTGATGGAGTGGATATAATCGTACCTCTTCCTCTTAATGTACGTAAAGAAAGGAAGCGTGGCTATAACCAGGCTG
>JAHEZC010000340.1 GCA_023251275.1 Parafilimonas sp.
AGGATCTGTTAATGAATGAACGATAACAACAGATGCTTTTTTTGGTTGTATATAAGCTTTCAAATCATTACCCGTTTGCCACCTGCTTGTGGTAATGGAATATTGCACTGCCTGTTTATCAGTCGTGAATTGAACAGAAGATGATTCCTGGTCTGCAATATAACGAACTTCAAAGCCTTGCTGTATAAGCTTTTCATAAATAGCCCAAAGCAATGTTTTATAATAATTGAGAAAAAATATTTCTGCTGTTTTGTTACCTGTGATCTCAAGGCCGGTAAAAAAAGATGCATACATATATGCATGTGATGCATACGGATCGAGTATCTCCGGAATGCGTACCACCAATTCCTTGTTCTTTGCGTATATCTTCCAAACAATTCTGCGTACATCATCATTGTCGTCAAAATTTTTATAGTTCAGAAATTCACCTTCTACTTTTTTCAGTTCTTCAATCCGGGTAGCTGTTTCTTCTGTTTTGCGGGGCGACACAATTAGGTCGTTGGCATTCACTGAAACCGGTGGCGTATAAAACCTGTTGCGGACGGGCATTCCTATAGTAAAAGAAAAAAACTGAAAAAAATCTTCGAAATACACCAGCAGCTTTTCTATATGATATTCTTTTATTTCGGGAAGCAGCCAGGTATATTCTCCCTCATAATCAAGCGAAAAAAATTTTTTCCTGTTTCTGCCGGTCAGAGAAAATTTGTCGGTATAATAATTCCTGTCATATTTCAACCTTAATTTAACAAAGCCAAGAAAAGGTTTTAATAACGGAGAGATTCCTATGGTGATTCGTTGTTGCTGGTTTCCCTGTTTTGCCCGTGATGCTGTTGCGGTTGAAACAGTAAAGCGTACAGCATTTTTTCTTTTTTTCCACACGAAATAAAGGAGCGGGATACTGACGCTTAAAAATGCGAGGACAAGTAACGCTGCTGCAAACCATGTTGCCACTTTCAGCAGCAATGAAAATATCTCGCTGAAGGAAGTGTCGGGCATCTTTTCTTTATGTGTAAGCCATTCATATCCTATGGCTGTACCTGCTGCGAAAAGTATAAAGTACAGGGTGAAGGGGACAAAAAATACTGCCGGTTGTATGATACTTCGGATATGTGCAATTGCTTTCGCCATTAATTCAAAAGTAAATTAACTAAAGTGGTTATAAAAACATGTGATGTTGCGAATATACTTTTTAACTGAAACTTTGCTTTCTTTGCCGCCGGTTGAATGAGTTTATCACATATACGCAATGTCCCTTATGCGGAAGCACAATTATGGAAAAAATATTGCGCGCAAAGGATTATACGGTAAGCGGTGAGTTTTTTGATATAATGCATTGCAATGACTGCACAGCAGGATTTACGCAAAACATTCCCTCCGCTGAAAATATTGATCAATACTATCATTCGGCGAAATATATATCACATTCCGATGCAAGGAATGGATTTGTCAACAGGATGTATCATCTTGTACGCCATTATACAATTCAATCCAAAAAAAGACTGATCAGTAAAACCACCAGAAAAATCAAAGGTGATTTGCTTGATATCGGTGCAGGAACCGGCGCTTTTGCTGCAGCAATGAAAGACGCAGGTTGGAGCGTTACCGGCCTCGAACCTGATGAGACAGCAAGAAATAATGCACTCAATATTCATCATATAGAACTGCAGGCATCAGACAATCTTTTCAGTTTGCCTGAGAAAGAATTTGATGTCATTACACTCTGGCATGTGCTGGAACATGTGCAGGAGTTGCATGCGTATCTGGATACTTTCGAAAAAATTTTGAATGAAGATGGAACTATTTTTATTGCAGTGCCCAATTGTACAAGTCATGATGCGGCATTATATAAAGAATACTGGGCGGCTTATGATGTGCCGCGGCATTTATATCATTTTTCACCAAAGAGTATGCATTTACTGATGGAAAAACATGGTTTTTATATTGCGGGAGAAAAACCGATGTGGTTTGACAGTTTTTATGTTTCACTTCTTAGCGAAAAATATAAATCCGGGAAGAGCAATATTCTGAAAGCTGTATGGAATGGATTTTTATCTGATGTGAAAGCAATAAGAGACGTGAAGCGTTGCAGCTCTGTAATCTATATTGTAAAAAAGAGGAATGAAAATTCATTAACGCGACAAACGCTGTTAATTGATCTTAACCTCGAATAATACCGGCCATTGCTTCCCGGTGATATACAAGCTGTTTTTTGCAGAATCAAAAGCAACACCATTGAGCACATTGCCTGTACTTACATCATACTCCTGCGGGTTAAACGCTTTACCGCTCTTCTCAAGCAATCCAGACATATCCAGCTTGCCCTCCACCTTTCCCGTTTCAGGGTTTATTTTGAGAATATAATTGGTTTCAAATTTATTGGCATACACATAACCATTGATGTACTCAAGTTCATTCAGATCGGCGGCAGGGCCATAATTATCAAATACGCCGACTATATTATTTATTTTGAAATTATCCGGGTTAACGAAGTATAAATTATTGCTTCCGGTACTTATGATCAATTCTTTGCCATCGGTGGTAATACCCCATCCTTCGAATGGCCAGTCAAATTCCTGTATTTTTTTAAACGTATTCAGATCATACACAAATACTTTGTTTTCTTTCCAGGTTAATTGGTAAATTTTATCGTGGAATATTGCAATGCCTTCACCAAAAAATTTTTTATCAAGCGACACTTCTTTCCCTGCCTTGCCGTTACTGATATCCAGTTTAAGCAATTTACTTTTACCATAGTTACCTGTGCCTTCGTACAGCGTATTATTATACCAGATCAATCCTTGTGTATATGACGATGTATCGTGCGGGTAAACTTTCACAATATTATAAGATATGGCTGAAGGTGCGGGGTTATTATTATCTTCCGCATTGTTTGCCCCATCATTACTGCTGCCATTACACGCAGCCAAAATCAACATAAGAGCCGGGGTAAAATATTGTTTCATGTAAATATTATTGCCGCAAATGTAGTAAGGTAATTCTTAAATAATTGTGAGAACGATTTTGCAAAGCCCTGAAAATAAAATGTGCTGCAAATAATTCATATTAAAAATTGAAACAAAACGTTTCATATTCATAATTATTATACGATCACAATATTCTCTGCTCCTAGTAAGGGCAAATTATGAAAGCGCAAAATAATATTTGCCACTACAACTACGTCACGCTCACAATAATCAGTGATTCGCCGGAGGTTATTTTCCGCATAATATACATGCTGCACCATACTGCCATCCATATCAGTCTTCGAAGTAGGAATATTAAGAACGCTGGCAAGTAAATGCAGCGACACATAGTTTTTATAATCACCAAACTTCCACCACTGCAGTGTATCCACCATATTGATATCCCACGGTTTTGCTCCGTGAATTTGAAAGTACGGCGGCAATGGCACATGCTTTATCAGCATACGGCGGCATAAATATGGAATATCAAACTCGCGAATATTATGACCTGCAAACTGGAAGCGTTTGTTATGCCTGTGCAGTTTATCTAACATCTTGATGAGAGTCTCCAATAGTTCGGCCTCGTCATCTCCCGATATGGTTTTTATTTTGAGGCATAATTCGCTTTGATCATTTTCAAAAAAATATCCTGTAGATATGCAGATAATTTTTCCAAACTCTGCAAGTATGCCTGCTTTTTGAATATAGCTTTCCCCCGGAGAAAAATTTTCTGGCACGGTTTTGGAAATTTTCTCAATCCAGAGTAATTTCAAATCTTCCGGGAGCTCTGAGAAACTTGCAAAGTTGGGCACTGTCTCAATATCAAGCAGCAGCAAATCAAATATGGATGGATTGTTATTCAATTATTTTTAAAGTTGTTATTCAATTATTTTTAAATTTTATTTCATAATCAAAAAAACACATCAAATATGAGCTACACAAATTATCCTTCCACCGGCGGCCAGGAACCACAATCAAAACCCAAGGATAGCCGCAAGATTATTTACGGCATTCTTATCGCCGCACTTTTAGGAACATGGGGATATGTTATTTATGACAAAAGTAAATCTACAGAAACCATTACACAATTACAAACACAATATTCCAATGTAGATTCAGCACGCAATATAGTGCAACAGGAATATAATGAAGCCCTCG
>JAHEZC010000341.1 GCA_023251275.1 Parafilimonas sp.
GCATGCATTAAATATTAACCTCGTTGCCGTTGATGAAGCTCATTGTATTTCACAATGGGGTTACGATTTTCGTCCCCCGTATCTGCGTATTGCTCAATTACGTGATGAATTGCCGGACATCCCGATCCTTGCATTAACTGCCTCGGCGACAGAGCTTGTTTTGCGGGATATTGCCGATAAGCTTCAGTTCAGCAACTATACTGTTTTCAGGCAATCATTTGAAAGGGCCAATCTTAGTTACAGCGTTTTTAAAGTTGACAGCAAGATCAATAAACTCGTGGAAATTTTGCAGAATGTTCCGGGCAGCAGCATAGTATATTGTAAAAGCAGGATGCTTACAAAACAGGTCTCAGAACTGCTTTCACTCCATAATATTTCTGTTGACTTTTATCATGCAGGATTAACACAGGAAGAAAGAAACAAAAGGCAGGAAGATTGGGTAAATAATCGCATAAGAGTAATTGCGTGCACGAATGCTTTTGGTATGGGCATTGATAAACCGGATGTAAGAACTGTTATACATTATGATGCTCCCGATTGTATAGAAAATTATTACCAGGAAGCGGGCCGTGCGGGAAGAGATGGCAAAAAGTCTTATGCAGTGTTGTTGAACAATGAAGAAGATATTTCAGTATTGAAAAGTTTTTCGGATATACGTTTCCCTGTAATGACTGAGATTCGCAAAGTCTATCAGGCGTTAGCGGATTATTTACAAATTCCCACGGGAATGGGTGAAGGGAATTACTACGATTTCAACCTGACTGAATTTGTAAAGAATTTCAAACTGGATATTCTGACTGTTATAAATGTGCTGAAAGTATTGGAGCATGAACAACATCTCGAATTCAATGAAAATATTTTTTTCCCTTCCCATGCATGCTTCACCGCATCCAAAGATTTGCTGCTTGAATTTGAACAAAGTCATCCGCAACTCGAGCCGGTGATGAAATGTTTGCTTCGGACTTATGAAGGCATTTATGACAACAGCGTTTCTATTAATGAAAAACAGATAGGAAAGCTTATAAGAAAAAATGTTGAAAATGTAATAGCAGATTTACATCAGTTACAGGCTTTCGGCATCATCGAATATCTGCCGCAAAAAGAAACTCCCCAGATACATTTTCTTACTAACCGTGCACCTGCACAATTCCTGCACATTAATCATGCAAATTATTTAAAACGCAAACAGCAGTATGAAATACGTATTGAAGCAATGCTGCGTTATCTGCAGTTGAAGAAAATTTGCCGTGCTGTATATATCTCCCGTTATTTTGATGATACTGCTGTAAAGGATTGCGGTGTATGCGATCATTGCATAGAGAAAAAAAACAGCTCACTTTCTGCGGAAGAATTCAGAAAAATCGAGCAAAGAATTTTTAACCATATTAGTGATGATGGTATTGCAGTGAAAGAGTTGTTACATTATTTTATGGGTGTAAAAAAAGAAAAACTCTGGAAAGTAATAGAATTTCTGCAAAGTGAAAAAAAGATCAGGATTGATGAGATGGGCATTGTACACCAGAAATAAATTTTATACTGCATCTTATACTAATCCCATCTGCTGAAACAGCAACAATAATTGAGAACAAACTTCTGCTCTTTCATTGTGAGGCGCACTAACCGGGGCGTATATGGCCAGGTTACATTTTTTATAAAGGTACTGCACCATTTGTCTCAATGAAGTATTTTTCGTGTTATCATTCAATACACCGATAAGTTCAGTCTCGGAAGCGAATGAAGTATTATATTTCTCCTGGATAGCTTGCGACAGTAAAGCTTTAGCCAAAATAAAAAAAGCATGATCATCTTCCAGTGATGTAAGTGTTTGCAACTCGCCTGGAAAATTTGTAGCAGGTTTAATTTCGAATTCAGATTGTACAGAAACTTCTGTTATTTTGTGATCCGCATTCACAACACTTGTATCATTTTTTATTTTCTTTCTGCTGCTGATAAACCATATTACTGCAACCGTGAATGCAATAGCCGGAACAATCCAGAGATATTTGCGGTTAGTGATATCTTCGGCAACAATATTTTTTAATTCATCTTTTCGGGGAATTGCTTTTGTAAAAAGTATTGATATGTTATCAGTATGAATAGTTTTATACGTATGCGTTGATGGATCAAAATAAGAAAAATATACGGGCGGAATAATTGCTTCACCTTCTTTGGATCCGATAAATGGAATATCAAATATTTTATCTCCGCTCACCGGAAAAATTATTTTCGGAATATATTGTGTATCCGATGCATCAAAATGCTCGGTGTTTTTTGGCCAGTTAATAACCGGCAGATTGATGGCCTGCAAATTACCGGTTCCTTGAATAATAACCTGCAGATGCACATTTTCTCCTGCTGGAGTGCTGTTTGTATCTGCTTTGGCGGAGATAGTAAATTGTCCAACTGCGCCTGAAAAATCTGCAGGTTTATTTTTTTCGGGCAAAGGATTTACATCAACAGATGAAGGCTTGTTACTGAGAGTCGCGGTATAATTCTGTATTTTGTAAGGATCATCTGAATTGATAAAGGTGATTATATTTTCCACAGTAGCAGTGCCAAGCGGCAGCGGGCCTTCCTGAAGCGGAGTCAATTGTACTTTGCGGATAATAAAGACATGATATCTTTTTCCATTGATTATTTCATCATACATTTCATTGCCGGCAGTAAGTTCTTTCACACTGCACCCGCTGAAAAATGGTTGCTGCTTTACGCTTGAGTGACTATTCAAAGCTGTGTATAGCTTATATATAACAAGAAAAGGTTCTCCGGTAAATACTGTTCTCTTTGATACACTCACATCCACAAAAATATTGTTGCGTATTTTATCTTCGGGTTTTTCATCAGCGTGAAGTACCGGAGTTTTTTGCAGATCATCAAATAATGGCGGTAATCGTTTCGTTTGCCCATGCGAATATGCATAAAACAATAAAAAAATTATAAAAGCAACATTTTTTTTCAACAGCTTCAGGATATACAACAAAGATAAAGACGATAAAATTTCTATGCTTTCTGCGAGGGTTAATGACGGGTTAAAGAAAATTTTTATACGGCTTCAAACATATCAAACAACTTCGTAAACAGAATTATATTTCTTCCTCTCTTTCCAGCATTAATATAGCGCTTTGCGGAACAATGAAATATTTCTCACCTTCATACATTATTTCTATCGCTCCGCTTAAGAGAAAAATGGCGAGATCGCCTTCTCTTGCCTGGAGCGGAACATATTTCACCTGCTCCTCTTCTGTTTTCCACGGCTCATTTTCCACAGGCACAGGAATTGCGTAACCGGGACCGGTTTTGATGATATATCCCTGTTGCACTTTTTCCTTTTCCTGTACACCTGGCGGAAGAAAAAGGCCTGTTCCCGTTCTTTCATTAGGCCTGGATGGCCGTAAGAGCACACGGTCGCCAATGACGACGAGCTTCTTTAGTTTATTATCAGGTGTTAACAGCATATAGTTTAAAGATGCAAAAATAAAATGGGGTTTAAACTATGTTTTAGTCTTATCTTTCAATTTATCAGGTGCTTTAACAAAAAATTACGCTGCGTTTGCAAAGCGCTGCAAATGAATTATTTTTATTTGTGAAACAAAAAACCTTTTTATCATGGAATCAAAGAAATACAAAATATTATTGTGCGAAGATGACCAGAATTTAGGAATGGTGCTGAAGAATTATCTCGAATTGAATGATTATGATGTTACGCTTGAAAGAGATGGACGTCTTGGCCTCGCAGCTTTTCAGCGCGAAAAGTATGATATATGCCTGCTCGATGTAATGATGCCCAACATGGATGGTTTTACGCTTGCCGAAGAAATCCGTGATATTGACCCCGATATTCCGTTGTTTTTCCTGAGCGCTAAAACGATGAAGGAAGATATAATACATGGATATAAGCTGGGTGCTGATGACTACATCACAAAGCCATTTGACAGTGAAGTTTTGTTATTGAAAATAAAAGCAATTTTAAAACGCAACGAAGAATTGAATAGAGAAAGCGAGAACATGCAGTTTGATCTCGGCAAATATCATTTTAATCCGAGACTGCGTGAATTGAGCCACGATGGCAAAACACAAACACTTTCACCCAAAGAAAATGAATTGCTGAAAATGCTTGCCG
>JAHEZC010000342.1 GCA_023251275.1 Parafilimonas sp.
TGATGTATGGTTAATAGCTGGGATCATCTTCATGAAATCATCTGCCAGGATGATAAGCATCATATTTCTAAAATAAAGAGGAAAATAGATTTGTAACAAAGAATGTTATTGAAAAAAAAATAAAAGTTCATAAACTTTTATATGAATGATCTCATATCAGCAACAGAATTTGCCGATGTATCAAAAGTTGGTGCATTTGCTGCATGGATAATAACAATTTTGCTCGTAGCAACAGGATTTCAGCGCATCAAAGAAGTGATTGCTTTTGTATTGATGAAACTGTATGAGTTTTTTATTCAAAAAAATGCAGTCAAATTATAAATATTAATAAATCACCCTTACTCATATGACCAGTTTTGAAGCACACATACAAGGAAACAAACCCGTGGTAGTTGATTTTTCAGCAGAATGGTGTGGCCCCTGTAAATTAATGGAACCTGTTTTGCACCAGGTAAAAGGTCAGGTGGGGGAAAGAGCTACCATTTTAAAAATGGACATTGATAAATATCCTGATTCCGTGAGTTTATATAACATCAGGGCTGTCCCTACTCTTATTATTTTTAAAGGTGGTGAGATTTTATGGCGTAAAAGCGGCGTCATCCCGGCGCATGAAATTTTGCAGCATCTCAATATGCATATTAATTAAGAAAAGATTTCATTAGGGAACGATACATTTGCGGTTTTTTATTTGTTAAAGGCCTTCGCTTCAAAAATTAGTTGTGTAATTTAACCATTGAAAAATACACATCGTGAAAACTTCATTCTGGAATTTATCTGTCTCACAGGTTTTTGCTGAAACAGAAAGCAGTGAAAAAGGTTTGACTGCTGAAGAAGCTGCACGACGTTTGGCTGCTATGCCGGGCAAAAAAGAAATGACTGCTTGGAAAAAAGATGTTCTGCTTTTTCTTAATCAGTTCAGGAGTCCATTAGTGTTATTGTTAGTGGCTGCAGTTATTCTTTCAGCGTTATTGGGAGAAAAAGCAGATGTCGTTATCATCTCATTTGTTCTGCTTGCTACAGGGATCATGAGTTTTCTGCAAGAACGGCATGCTGGTAAAGCTGTGGAAAAATTGAAGTCTATTATCAAAACGAAAGTAAAAGTATTACGGGATGGAAAGGAAAGTGAAATTTATACTGATCAGGTTGTACCGGGGGATATTTTGATTTTTTCAGCCGGTGATATTATTCCTGCCGATTGCCTACTGATCGAAGAACATGACATTCATGCCAACGAAGCTACACTGACCGGGGAAACTTTTCCTGCAAAAAAAGAAGTAGGTGTGGTAGCCGCTGATGCTGTTTTGTCCAAAAGAAAAAATGTTTTATTTGAAGGAACCAGCATTGTAAGCGGAACCGGGAAGGCTATTGCTGTACTGACAGGAAACGATACCGTATTTGGAAAAATTTCTGCAAGTTTGGCACGTCCCACAGAAGAAACGGCTTTTGAAAAAGGCATTCGCCGGTTTGGTTATTTATTGATGCAGATAACTATTGTACTCGCCGTTATCATTTTAATCGTAAATATTTATTTCGGCAGGCCATTGATCGAGTCTTTATTGTTTGGCCTTGCATTGGCGGTGGGTATGGCCCCGGAATTATTGCCGGCAATTATGACGATTGCGATGTCTTCCGGCGCAAGAAGAATGGCAAAGGAAAAAGTGATAGTCAAAAAATTATCTTCCATTCAAAATCTTGGTGAGATCAATCTTTTTTGCTCGGATAAAACAGGCACATTGACAGAAGGCGTATTGGAAATTTCTTCGATTGTCGGAGTAGATGGAAAAGAAAATGCAATTGCAAGAGAATTTATCTTCCTCAACGCATTTTTTGAAAGCGGTTTTGCCAACCCGATGGATGAAGCATTAAGAGCCATAAAAAATGTTTCAAATACAGGCTATGTAAAAACAGACGAAATTCCCTATGATTTTATCCGCAAACGATTAAGTGTTTGCGTAAAGAAAAATGAAAAGTTTCAACTCATCACAAAAGGAGCAGTAAATAATATTGTGAGCATTTGCGACAGAGCCTTGACAGATAATGGTGCAGTTGTTCCGATCGTTGATGTTAAAAACAGAATCGATGAATTGTATCTTCAATCCAGTAACCAGGGTTTCCGGACAATCGGTATTTGTTATAAAGAAGTGGAAAGCAACAAACCTCTGACGAAGGACGATGAAAAAGAAATGATCTTCGCCGGCTTCGCATTGCTCTATGACCCCCCAAAGCAGGGAGTAATTGAAGTGATTGATAAGTTAAAGAAAAATGGAGTGGATTTAAAAATTATTACCGGAGACAACAAATTGGTTGCTGTATACATGGCTGAAAAGATAGGGATGAAGAATGTAGTGGTAATTACAGGAGGGGAGATTTCAAAAATGAGTTCTGAAGCAATAGTGCTGAATGTGCAAAAAGCAAATGTGTTTGTAGAAATAGAACCGCAACAAAAAGAAAACATTGTAAAAGCCTTGCGCAAAGCAGGTCATGCAGTGGCATACATGGGCGATGGTATCAATGACGTGGCTGCAATCATTGCTGCAGATGTGGGAATCTCCATCAATAATGCGGTTGACGTCGCAAAAGAAGCTGCTGATGTTGTGTTGTTGGAAAGAGATCTTGCCGTGTTGAATGCCGGTGTTGAGGAAGGCAGAAGAACTTTTCTAAACACACTCAAATATATTTATATCAATACCAGCGCCACATTCGGTAATATGTTCAGCATGGCAGGTGCATCATTGATACTTCTTTTTCTTCCCATGCTGCCACAACAAATCTTAATGACAAATTTTCTCACGGATTTTCCTTACATGGCGGTAGCAGGCGATAATGTGGACGAAGATGAACTGACAACTCCTCAAAAATGGAATATCAGGCAGCTAAAAAATTTTATGATCGTATTTGGATTGCACAGCTCGGTGTTTGATTATATTACATTTTTTGCTTTGTATAAATTATTCAAAGCAAATGCGGATATGTTTCATACCGGATGGTTTGTTGAGTCCATTTGTACAGAGTTGCTGATATTATTTGTTGTTCGCACCCGCAAATCTTTGATCAAAAGTAAACCGGGCCGCTTGCTGATCTGGCTGAGTATTCTTGCTTTGTTCATCACCCTTGTATTACCCTTCATGCCTTTTGCGTCTGAAATGGGTTTTGTGGTACCGCCGTTTCAATTAATGGGAATCGTCGCTGGTATCCTCCTGCTCTACGTTGTCACAGCAGATATTATCAAAGTTTTTTTCTTTAAAAGAATGACGATCTAATGAAAAATTCTTTCTCCTAAATAAGAAAATTTGCAATCAGCGTTTTATAATTCCTAATTTCTGCACTGCTGACTTGTTGAAAGGCAATATCTTTTTCAGTCAAACAATATTAATATGAGCATGATAAGGCGATGAGTTGATTGATATCAGTGCAGAAATGTAAAAAGCATCCGAATTTTACATTGGTTTTATTAGCACATGCAATCTTCATTGGATATATGGAAAATGCTGGCCGGTGTTGCCATCTTCATGTTGGGAATGAATTTTCTCGAAGAAGGATTGCGGAACCTCGCAGGGCGTCCATTTAAATTATTCCTGAAAAAACAAACCTCTCATAAATTAAGAGCTGTTGCCGGGGGAGCCATTGTTACCGGTTTATTGCAGAGCAGTTCGGTAGTAAACCTGATGGTGTTGGCATTTGTAGGGGCTGGTGTCATCAGAATGCAAAGTGCATTGGCTGTTATACTTGGCGCTAATCTCGGGAGTACGTTTTGTAATTGGATAATTGCCACCATAGGATTTGAATTCAATATTGAAAGCTTTGCATTACCGATCGCCGGTGTGTCCGGTATATTGATGATACTGGCAAATAAAGAAAGTCGCTGGTATCATTGGTGTCGCCTGTTATTTGGATTCAGTTTTCTTTTTGTCGGTTTGAATTATATTAAAACCGGGATTGAAAATGTTGTATTGCATTTTGATCTGAGTTCTCTTAACCATCAGCCGGCAATTATTTTTTTATTAGCAGGATTTATCATCACATCTCTTCTTCAGTCCAGTTCCGCTACCGTTGCCATTGCATTGAGTGCTTTACATGCCAATGCCATCGGTTTATATGCAGCTACAGCTGTTGTAT